>NZ_JAQECM010000002.1:0-133387 GCF_027669965.1 Candidatus Collinsella stercoripullorum
CGGGCGCGTCCGCCGGGCGCGTGCGCCCGCCCCGCCCCGGTCCGCCATCGGGGGCGCCCGCCCGCCGAGGGGGCCGGACCGCCTGCGGCTGGGTATACTGGGGGGCAGGGCGCGCCTGCGCCCCCGACCGACCGAGGAGGTCCGCATGGCCGATTCCGCACCCAACCCCATCACCGCAGCCGAGCTCGCCGACCGCGTGCCCGACGTCGTGATCATCACGGGCATGTCCGGATCGGGCCGCACGCAGGCCATGCACGTGTTCGAGGATATGGGCTACTTCTGCATCGACAACCTGCCCCCGCGCCTCTTCCTGCAGCTCGCCGAGCTCGTGGGCATCAACGCCGGGATCGGACGGCATCTCGCGGTCACCTGCGACCTGCGCAGCCAGGGCCTGTTCGACGAGCTCCAGGACGCCATCAAGGCCCTCGCCGACCACGAGATGAGCTGCAAGGTCGTCTTCCTGGAGGCCTCCGACGAGGTGCTCATCCGCAGGTACAGCGAGAACCGCCGCCGCCACCCGCTCGCCATGCCGGGGGAGGCCACGGCCGACGCGATCCAGCGCGAGCGCGTGCAGCTGCGGAGCGTGCGCGACCGCGCGGACATGATCATCGACACGAGCCGCCTGCGCACCAGCGCGCTGCGCACCCGGCTGCGCCACGCCTTCTCCGAGCTCACCGACCAGCAGCTCATGGACGTCCACGTGTTCTCGTTCGGCTTCAAGCACGGCATGCCCGTCGAGGCGGACATCATGATCGACGTGCGCTTCCTGCCCAACCCGTTCTACGACCCCGAGATGCGCACCATGACGGGGCTCGACGAGAAGGTATCCGGCTTCGTGCTGGACAACCCCAAGACCCGCGAGTTCCTGGAGGCGTGGTACCGCCTGCTCGACGCGGTGATGCCCGGCTACGTAGCCGAGGGGAAGCCCCAGCTCTCCATCGCCATCGGGTGCACGGGCGGGCAGCACCGCAGCGTGGCGATCGCGGAGGCGACGGCGCGCTACCTCGAGCGCCAGCAGTACCATGTGAGCATCTCCCACCGCGACCTGCCGCGCGCGAACCGGACCGCTACGGGCGAGGCGCACTGACGCCCCGCCGTCGGGGTCGGGTGCGGTCGGCGCAGGCCGGAGTGCGGCGCAGGTCGGAGGGCGGTGCAGGCCGGAGAGCTGAGGAAGGGGAGGACCGATGTCATTCACCGCAGAGGTGCGCGACGAGCTCTCGCGGTGCGCGCCGGAGTGCGAGTACTGCAACCTGGCGACGCTCGCCGCCCTCACGCGGGTCTGCGGCACGCTGAGCCTCGTGGGCCGCGGGCACTACCGCCTGCAGGTCGCCACGGAGACCGGGGCCGTCGCCCGGACGATGATCGGGCTCACCCATCAGATCCTGAAGCTCGAGACCGAGTTCACGGTCCGCCGCTCGGTCCTGCACCGCGTGCGCAACTACCTGATCTCCCTGCCCGACCAGCCCGACCTCGAGAAGGCGCTCGTGCTGCTCGGCATCCTCGACCGCTCGGGCTCGCTCGTGACGGGGATCCCGCACCACGTGGTGGCGCGGGACTGCTGCCGGCGCGCCTACATCCGCGGCAGCCTCATCGCGGGCGGGTTCGTCGCCGACCCCCGCGGCGACTTCCACCTGGAGATCTCGGTGAACGGGGAGGGGTTCGCGCAGGCCCTCGCGGACCTCATCGGCCAGACGGGCGTGCGGGCCCGCGTCAACCGGAGGAGGTCCTCGTTCGCGGTGTACGTCAAGAGCGCCGAGGACATCCTGCGCCTGCTCGAGGAGGTCGGGGCGACCCGCTCGGTCGCCGAGATCCGCGAGGCACAGGCGGTCAAATCGGTCAAGAACGAGGTCAACAGGCGCGTGAACGCCGAGCTCGCGAACCAGGGGAGGAGCGCCGGCGCCGCCCAGCGGCAGCTCGAGCTCATCGACCAGGTCGATGCCCTGGGGCTGCGCGACGGCCTGCCCGAGGCGCTCGCGTCGTTCTGCGACCTGCGCCGGGCGCACCCGGACCTGTCCCTGCGCGACCTGGGGGCGGTCGCCGACCCCGCGCTCTCGAAGTCCGCGCTCTACCATCGGGTGCTCAGACTCGAGCGGATCGTAGCCGAGGCGCGCGGTGATGAGTGAAGCGTTTCAATGGCCTTTGTACTGGGGTTTTGAAGCGAATCAACGGAGTGAAAATTCTCAAATCACCCCCATTGTCGCGACACGCGCCCCGAAAAAACGGTATATTCTAAGAGGTTTGTTTTGTAGGCCTCCCAAGGCAGGCAAGGGAACCTGCCGGGGCCTCGCGAAAGGAGACAAGCATGGCAGTAAAGGTTGCGATTAACGGCTTCGGCCGCATCGGTCGTCTCGCGTTCCGCCAGATGTTCGGCCACGAGGGCTCCGAGATCGTCGCCATCAACGACCTCACCTCCCCCGACATGCTCGCGTACCTGCTGAAGTATGACTCCACGCAGGGCAACTACTCCCGTGACCACCAGGTCGAGGCCGGCGAGGACTCCATCACCGTCGACGGCAAGAAGATCACCATCTACAAGGAGGCCGACGCCAAGAACCTCCCGTGGGGCGAGCTCGGTGTCGACGTCGTGCTCGAGTGCACCGGCTTCTACACCTCCAAGGCCAAGGCCCAGGCTCACATCGACGCCGGCGCCAAGAAGGTCGTCATCTCCGCTCCGGCCGGCAACGACCTGCCGACCATCGTCTACAACGTCAACCATGAGACGCTGACCGCCGAGGACGACATCATCTCCGCCGCCTCCTGCACCACCAACTGCCTCGCCCCGATGGCCAAGGGCCTGAACGACTTCGCCCCCATCGTGTCCGGCATCATGACCACCATCCACGCCTGGACCGGCGACCAGATGCCGCTCGACGGCCCGCAGCGCAAGGGCAACAAGCGCCGCAGCCGCGCCTGCGCCGTCAACATCGTCCCCAACTCCACCGGTGCCGCCAAGGCCATCGGCCTGGTCCTGCCCGAGCTCAACGGCAAGCTCATCGGTGCCGCCCAGCGCGTCCCGACCCCGACCGGCTCGCTGACCAACCTCTACGCCGTCGTCGACAAGAAGGTCACCGCCGACGAGGTCAACGCCGCCATGAAGGCCTACTCCGAGACCATCCCGGAGACCTTCGCCTACAACACCGATGACATCGTCTCCACCGACATCATCGGCGAGACCCACGGCTCCATCTTCGACGCCACCCAGACCATGTGCTCCGATCTGGGCAACGGCCAGACCCTGGTGCAGGTCGTCTCCTGGTACGACAACGAGAACTCCTACACCTCCCAGATGGTCCGCACCATCAAGTACTTCGAGAAGTTCATCGGCTAGGTCCGCGCAGCGGATACGAGCTCTCCGATAGCGTCTTAGACAAGGGGGCGCGGCCTTAAGGCGTATGCCCTGAGGTCGCGCCCTCGTCGTGACGGGAGGGCGGGCTCCCGCGCCCGGCTTTCGCGCGGCGCCCGGCCCCTCCGCCACCGAAGAGAAAGGCAACAGCACATGGCTTTCACCAAGAAGACCGTCCGCGACATCGACGTCGACGGCAAGCGCGTGCTCATGCGCGTCGACTTCAACGTGCCCCTGAAGGACGGCGTCGTGACCGACGACACCCGCGTGCGCGCCGCCATCCCCACCATCTCCTACCTGAAGGACCACAACGCCAAGGTCATCCTCATGAGCCACCTCGGCCGCCCGAAGGGCGACGGCCCCGAGCCCGAGCTCTCGCTCAAGCCCGCCGCCGACAAGCTCGCCGAGCTCACCGGCTACGAGGTCAAGTTCGTCGACGACACCTACGGCGAGAAGGCCGCCGAGGCCGTCGCCGCGCTGGAGCCCGGCGACATCCTGGTGCTCGAGAACGTCCGCTTCGACAAGCGCGAGAAGAAGAACGACCCCGAGATCGCCAAGACCCTCGCCTCCTACGGCGACGTCTTCGTCCTCGACGCCTTCGGCACCGCGCACCGCGCCCAGGGCTCCGTGGTGGGCCCGGCCGCGTACCTGCCCGCCGTGGCCGGCTTCCTGCTCGAGAAGGAGGTCGACACCCTGACCGGCATCTTCGCCGAGCCCGAGCGCCCCTTCGTCGCCATCGTCGGCGGCTCCAAGGTGTCCTCCAAGATCGGCGTGCTCGACCACCTCATCGACTCCGCCGACACCCTGATCATCGGCGGCGGCATGGCCTACACCTTCTTCCTGGCCAAGGGCTACACCGTCGGCACCTCCCTGCAGGAGCCCGACTGGGTCGAGCGCGCCGGTGAGATGCTCAAGAAGGCCGAGGACAAGGGCGTCAAGATCCTGCTGCCCGTGGACAACGTCGTGACCGACCACTTCGGCGAGGACGCCGTGGGCGAGGTCGTCGACTCCGACAAGATCCCCGCCGACCGCATGGGCATGGACATCGGTCCCAAGACCGAGGCCCTGTACGCCGAGGCCATCGCCGGCGCCAAGACCGTGTTCTGGAACGGCCCCATGGGCGTCTTCGAGATGGACCAGTTCGCCCACGGCACCCAGGCGGTCGCCGAGGCCGTCGCGGCCAACGAGGGCTGCACCTCCATCATCGGCGGCGGCGATTCCGTCGCTGCCGTGAACAAGTTCGACCTGGCCGACAAGATGTCCTGGATCTCCACGGGCGGCGGTGCCTCCATGGAGCTCGTCGAGGGCAAGGCCCTTCCCGGAGTGGAGGCTCTGAACGATGCCGAGTAACCGCACCCGCCTCATCGCAGGCAACTGGAAGATGAACAACGACGTCCCGGCCGCCAAGGAGCTCGCCTCCGCCCTGGTGGAGAAGGTCCCCGCCGACAACGGCGTCGAGGTCGTCGTCTGCCCGCCCACCATCGATCTGGCCTGCACCTCGCACAAGATCGAGGGTTCCGCCATCAAGCTGGGCGCCCAGAACGTCTACTGGGAGGCCTCCGGCGCCTACACCGGTGAGACCTCCTGCGCCATGCTGAAGTCCGTGGACGCCGCGTACTGCATCATCGGTCACTCCGAGCGCCGCGACTACTTCCATGAGACCGACGCCGACGAGAACAAGAAGGCCCGCGCCCTCATCGCCGCCGGGATCACCCCGATCTTCTGCTGCGGCGAGAGCCTCGAGACCCGCGAGGCGGGCGAGCACGTCGCCTTCGTGACCGCGCAGATCCGCGCCGGTCTCGACGGCGTCGAGATCGACAGCGCCGATCAGCTGGTCATCGCCTACGAGCCCATCTGGGCCATCGGCACGGGCAAGACCGCGACGGCCGCCGACGCCCAGGAGGTCTGCGGCGCCATCCGCGCCACGCTCGCGGAGATCTACGGCGAGGAGCTCGCCGGCGGCATCCGCGTGCTGTACGGCGGCTCCGCCAAGCCCGAGAACATCGCCGGCTTCCTGGCCGAGGAGGATGTCGACGGCGCCCTCGTGGGCGGCGCCTCCCTCAAGGCCGACGACTTCGCGGCGATGGTCGAGAAGGCGGGGGAGTAGCCCATGGCCGAACGTCACCTGCCCGCGCTCCTGGTGATCATGGACGGCTGCGGCCTGGCGCCCGAGGGCGCCGACAACGCCGTGGCCGCGGCGAAGACGCCGTTCCTCGATCACCTGTACGCGACCTACCCCCACACCACGCTGGGCGCCTCCGGCGAGGACGTGGGCCTGCCCGACGGGCAGATGGGCAACTCCGAGGTCGGCCACCTGAACATCGGTGCCGGGCGCATCGTGTTCCAGGAGCTGTCCCGCATCAACAACGCCATCAAGGACGGCTCCATCGAGGAGAACGAGACCCTCGTCTCCGCGATGGACGACGTCGCCAAGAGCGGCGCGACCCTGCACCTGCTGGGCCTCGTCTCCCCGGGCGGCGTGCACTCCATGCAGCGCCACGGCGAGAACCTCGCCGCCGTCGCCGCCATCCACGGCGTGGAGCACATCCGCTTCCACTGCTTCATGGACGGGCGCGACGTCGACCCGCACTCCGGCGCGGGCTACATCCAGACGCTCAAGGAGAACCTCGACGCGCTGAACACCTACGCCGGCACCGACGCCCGCATCGCCACGGTCTCCGGCCGCTACTGGGCCATGGACCGCGACAACCGCTGGGAGCGCGTCGAGCGCGCCTACGACGTCATCACCCTGCCGTCCGACACCGAGACCGACCCGGTCGAGGGCGTGCGCGCCTACTATGAGCGCGACGAGCGCGGCGACGAGTTCGTCGAGCCGTTCGCCTGCCACAACGAAGGCGTGCGCGACGGCGACGCGATGGTGTTCTTCAACTTCCGTCCCGACCGCGCCCGCGAGATGACGCGCGCCTTCACCGAGGCCGATTTCGACGGCTTCGAGCGCAAGGTCGCGCCGAAGCTCTCGCACTTCGTGTCCATGACGGAGTACGACGACACGTTCACCAACGTCGAGGTGGCCTTCCCCAAGACCTTCCCGCAGAACGTGCTCGCCGACGTCATCGCCCAGGCCGGCCTGAAGCAGCTGCACACCGCCGAGACCGAGAAGTACGCCCACGTGACGTTCTTCCTGAACGGCGGCGTCGAGGAGCCCAAGGAGGGGGAGGAGCGCGTGCTCGTGCCCTCGCCGAAGGTGGCCACCTACGACCTGCAGCCCGAGATGAGCGAGCCCGAGGTCACCGAGAAGCTCGTGGCGGCCATCGAGGCCGATGCCGCGGACTTCTATATCGTCAACTACGCCAACTGCGACATGGTCGGCCACACCGGCGTGTTCGACGCCGCCGTCAAGGCGGTCGAGGCTGTCGACGACGGCCTGTCCAAGGTCATCCCGGCCATCCTCGCCAAGGGCGGCTTCGCGCTCATCACCGCCGACCACGGCAACGCGGACCACATGTTCGACGTGGACGACGCGGGCGAGAAGCACCCGTTCACGGCGCACACCACCAACCGCGTGCCGTTCATCGTGGTCGATCCGGCCGCCAAGCTCACCGGCATCGAGGACGGGCGCCTGTCCGACATCGCGCCCACCATGCTCACCATGGCGGGTCTCGAGCCCTCCGCCGAGATGACCGGCCGCGTGCTCGCCACCGAGTAGCCCTTTTTGGGACGGGGTCATTTTTGCCCATGCCAGGGGCCGTTGCGGTGCATCCGCGACGGCCCCTTCTTTTATGGTGGCCCTTTTTGGGACGGGGTCATTTTTGACCATATGGCCAGCGACGCATGGTGCGCGGCGCCGGCGGGAAGCGAAACCGCTCGCAGAGGAGCATCGCCCCTTCGTTTCCCTCGACAACCATGAGTTCGAGGTCATCGACCCCGGTTGCATCGAATGGGGCGATCGCCCACGAGAGCAGCCGGGTACCTAGGTCGTTGCAGCGCCAAGCGGGAAGCACGCACAGCTCGTCGATGTATCCCCGACCGCGCACGATATCGATTATGTAGAATACCGCGGCCTTTCCGCCGCACTCGACATTTGATAACGACGACCTGCGTCTTACCAGTGGCGAGGTCATCTCGGCATTCCTCAAGCTGCATATCGACTGTGGCGGTTGGGAACCGGCCCGCAGCATGGGCGTAGACATCGTTATGATGCTGCGCCAACGCTTCGTACAGCGGTTTCAGTTGTGCGACGCCGCAGCTGTCGATGGCCGTGAGATGGAAGTCGGAGTTCTCGTCCAAAGCCGGGCCTTGCTGCAGCTGCTTAGGGGATCGAAGGGGCGGCCGGCGCACCGGCAGATCGTCGGCTAGGGTCGCTTAGGGGCCGGCGTTCCCCGTGCGAGGTGGCCGAGCAGCCCGAAGGCCGCGCTTGGACGAAACCGTATCAAAGTCGCGCCGCCCGGGCGGAATCGCGTTCGGCCGGAACGGCTCCCAATAGATTTCCTCGCGTGCAGCGCCACGGTTGCGATGCGACGGGGCGCTGGGGACATCGCCGAGGGGGTTCGGCTCCGAGTCGGTAGCGCTGATCGCGGAACCAGGCTTCCCTTGCATACTCCTGTCAGCATCCTTACCGGATCCCATCGGGTTCCTTGCAGGAATCTTACTGCACAATAGGCTGTCTACCTGCAGTAATAATGGGTACTAGCGTATAACGCGCTTTCGGCTGCGGCTTTGAGCGCGCGGGAGGGAGTGAGCAAAAATGACCCCGTCCCCAAAGGACCAAACGGGGTCAGACGGGAGGTGGCGAGCATGCCGCGGAGGGCGCGAGAGTATGCGGATACCGGCTTCTACCATGTTATCCACCGGGGCAACGGAAGGCAGCTGCTCTTTGAGGACGATCGGAGCCGCCGATTATTCCTGAAACTTCTGACCGAGCACACCTCCGAAAAGGAGATAGATATCATCGCGTGGTGCCTGATGAGCAATCACGTTCATCTTGTCCTGCACGACGAGGGAGGCAGGCTCAGCGAGGCGATGCACGGGCTCGCGACATCGTATGCCCGCTACTTCAACGGCACGACGGGGCATGTCGGATCGGTTTTTCAGGACCGATTTACCAGCGTGCCCATCAAAGATGACCGCCAGCTGCTCCAGGCGGTCCGATACGTGCACGAGAATCCGGCAAAGGCCGGCATCGCGGAAGTCGGGCGGTATCCGTGGAGCAGCTACGGGGATTACCTACGGGGACCGGGGATCACGCATACGGCGACGGTGCTTGACATGCTCGGCGGACCCGACGGCTTTCTGCGCTTCTGCTCGGATGGCAGATACGGCTGGTACTATGCGCGGGTATCGAGGAAGGTGCCAGATGATGAAGCGCTGCAGGCTGCACGGGCAGCACTCTGCGGGGGAGACCCGGGCGCGATCAAGGCCCTGCCGCGCTCAGAGCGCGATGCCGCGCTTTGTCTCTTGCGAGATGCGGGTGTGACGCTAAAGCAGATCGAGCGGCTCACTGGTATCGGCCGAAGCGCCGTCATGCGCGCGACGAAACGCGCGGGCACCTCGATGAGCAAAAACGACCCCGTCCCCGAAAGACCCACCGAAAGAGCCGCCGAAGGGGTCGAATGAGCAAAAACGACCCCGTCCCAAAAGGGCTCAGATGGCGATTGCGTGCGGCGGGTTCGGGTGTGGTACCATACGGACTGTTCGAACGTACGTAGAAGGAGTGTCCCCGTGGGTCCGTTCCAGATCATCCTGTTCATCGTGTGGGCGCTGTCCACCCTCGCGCTCATCGCGCTCGTCCTCATGCATTCCGGCAAGGGCACCGGCGTCTCCGACATGATCGCCAGCTCGCTGTACAACTCCAGCGCCGCGACGGGCGTCATGGAGCAGAACCTCGACAAGCTCACGGTCATCGTCGCCGTGGTCTTCGCCGCGTGCGTCGTGCTCGCCATGTTCTTCTTCCCCCAGGGCATCGTGGGCATCTAGGCGCGCGTATCTACCGAACCGACCTTCAGGCGGGCCGTCCGGATTCCGGGCGGCCCGCCTTTCGTTTCCGCCCTCCCCGTCGTACCGACCCCTCGGGACGCCCGCATGGGGCTTACCCGAACGTTACGAAACGGTTACAGGAGGGAGCGGTCGGTTGCGGGGGGTCAACGGCGAAACAGCATGAATTATGCAAGAAGTCACAGGAAGGACTCCGTTTTACTAAAGCTGAATCAGCGCATCGGCCAAATTGAGCACTTTATTATGCAAAAGTTGCGGTAGAGTATAGCCCAACGCGTGCGGGGTGCCCGACAGCCCGGGTCCCGTGGCGACGCTACCGGAAGGGGAGGGAGGTGTCGCTCCCTCGACCCGAATCCAAAGGAGGATGGCATGGCTGAATTCCTGAACAAGCCGATGGGACGTCGCACGTTCATCGGCAGCGCCCTGGCTGCAAGCGCCCTCGCCGCTCTGGCGGGCTGCAGCGGCGGCAACGGCGAGAGCTCCGGTTCCGGTGACTCCGGTGCCGCGGCCCCCTCGGTCGGCGAGAACTACATGAGCTTCTACCTGTCCGAGCCCGCCTACATCGACCCCTACAACGGCCAGGAGAATCAGGGCATGGCGGTCATCCACGCCTGCTTCGACAGCCTGCTGACCTGGGACTACAACACCAACGAGGCCGTCCCCCTCGCCGCCGCCGACCTGCCGGCGGTCTCCGAGGACGGCCTCACCTACACCTTCACCCTGCGCGAGGGCATGACCTTCCACAACGGCGACCCGGTGGACGCCGCCTCCTTCAAGCGCGGCTGGGAGCGCGTCGCGAGCCCTGCTATGGCGACCCCGTCGGACATCTGCTACCACCTCGCCCCGATCGCCGGCTACGATGAGTTCCACGCCGGTGACGCCGACGAGATCACCGGTGTCGTGGCCGTCGACGACCTCACCCTCCAGGTGACCCTCTCCGCCCCCATGGCCGACTTCCCCGCGGTCGTCTGCCACCCGAGCCTCGTGCCCGTGCCGCAGGCCGCCCTCGACGACCCGGCGTCCTTCCTGGAGCAGCCGATCGGCAACGGCGCCTTCAAGATGGATGAGCCCTGGCAGCACAACCAGTACATCCTGTGCTCCCGTTTCGAGGACTACTACGGCGAGGCCCCGGCGCTCGACGGCGTGTACTTCTCCATCCAGGCCGACCCCGACACCGCCTATCGCGGCTTCGAGAGCGGCGACATCGACTTCGCTCAGGTGCCCCTGGGCCAGCTCGAGGACAACATCGAGAAGTACGGCGAGTCCGAGGACGGCTTCACCTCGACCCCGGGCAAGCAGGTCATGACCGGCACCGAGCTGTCCACCTACTACCTGATTCCCAACCTCGACGACGAGAACCTCGCCAAGAAGGAGGTGCGTCAGGCCATCAGCCTGGCCATCGACCGTCAGGCCATCGTCGACACCCTGTACGAGGGCTACCGCGAGCCGGCGAACTCCATCATGCCGCTGTCCATCGATGACAACGAGCGCAACATCTGGGAGTTCTGCCAGTACGATCCCGAGCGCGCCAAGCAGATCCTCGCCGACGCCGGCATCGACCCGAGCACCATCAAGGTCACCCTGGACTACAACGGCGACGGCGGCCACGAGGACATCATGAGCTCCATCCAGGCCAACCTCTCCGAGATCGGCATCGAGGTCACGCAGAACACCCTCGAGTGGGCCGCCTACCTGAACTCGCTGTCCGACGGCTCCTACGGTCTCGCCCGCCTCGGCTGGACCGCGGACTACCCGATCCCGGACAACTTCCTGTACCCGAACTTCTTCAGCACCGCTGACAACAACTACAACGGGTACAACAACCCCGAGGTCGACGCCGGCATCCTCGCCGCTCGCCAGATCTCCGACGAGGAGCAGCGCCGCCAAGCCTACCGCGAGGTCTGCTACACCGTGGGCGAGGACATGCCGGTCATCCCGATCATGTTCTACGCGCACAACTACGTGAGCTCCGAGCGCATGGCCACCTTCAACTACGACCCGAGCACCATCCCCCACTTCGAGACGGCCGAGATCGCCTAGCTCTCGATTCCTCGGGTTGCGTAACTGCATGAATCGCGGTTGAACAGGCAGGGCATCGCAGGCGCGGTGCCCTGCCTTGTGAGATGGGTGGCACGGCCCCATCCTCCCGTTTGTGGCTTTCTGCCGCTGTTTACGCTGATAAAACCATTTACGCTTATACTCAGACTTTACGGCGCTGCAGCGCCGGTAGTATCCATCAGACGAGGGAGGGTATCGCCTGTGTTCAAGTACATAGCCAAGCGAATCCTGCAGTTCATCCCTGTCTTCCTGGGCGTTACGCTGATCCTGTTCATCATGCAGAACGTTGTGCCGGGCGATCCGATCAAGCTGATCGCAGGCGAGAGGAAGCTCGATGAGGTCACGGAGCGCAACATCCGCGCCCAGCACGGCCTGATCAAGACGGATGCCGACGGCAACATCATCTACGACGAGAACGGCGACACGATCGAGACGCCGATGTACGAGCGCTACTTCACGTACCTCACCGACCTGCTCCAGGGCGATCTGGGTACGAGCTACCAGCGCGGCACCTCCGTCTCGAGCATCATCCTGCAGAAGTACCCCTACACGGTGCAGATCGCGATCGTGGGCATCATCATAGAGGCGATCGTGGGCATAGGCGCCGGCATCATCTCGGCGATCAAGCGCTACTCGTTCTGGGACGTGCTCGTGACGCTCGTCACCTCGCTGCTCGTCGCCATGCCGGCCTTCTGGCTGGGCATGCTGCTGCAGCTCGTGTTCGGCATCTGGCTGGGCAACGTCACCGGCGGGGCGTTCTCGTTCCCCATCTCCGGCGTCGCCGGCCCGCTCGCCAAGTACCCCGACTGGATGTACTACGTGCTGCCCGCCGTCACGCTCGCCTCGGTCTCCACGGCCTACACCGCGCGCATCATGCGCTCGCAGCTGCTTGACGTGATGAACCAGGACTACATCCGCACCGCGCGCGCCAAGGGCCTGTCCAAGGGCGCCATCATCCGCAAGCACGCGCTCAAGAACGCGCTCATCCCGGTCGTCACCTACGTGGGCATGGACTTCGGCGCCATGCTCGCCGGCGCGATCCTCACCGAGACGGTCTTCTCGTGGCCCGGCATCGGCCGCGAGACCTACGTCGCCATCACGCAGCGCGACTGGCCCATCGTCATGGGCTCGGTCACGGTGATCGTCTTCGTGGTCATGATCATCAACCTCATCGTCGACGTGAGCTACGCCTTCCTCGATCCCCGCATCAGGCTCGGCAGCTCCAAGAACGAGGGCTAGGGAGGAAGCGCATATGATCTATCCTGTGCACCAGCGTCCCGACGCGGCGGCGCACGCCGACGCGATCGCGGCCGAGCACGGCGGAGCCGCCGTCTCCGGCGCGTCCCGCACCCTGTGGGGTGACGCCGTCAACCGCCTGAAGAAGAACAAGCTCGCCATCATCGCGGTCGTCTGGATCGCCTTCATCGTCCTGGTGGCCCTCACCGCCGACCTGTGGGTCCCGCAGGTCCTGGGCGACCCCAACGCGACCGCGGCGAACATGGCCGCCGAGTCCCGTCTGGCGCCCTCGCTCGAGCACCCGTTCGGCACCGACTCGCTCGGCCGCGACGTGCTCTCGCGCGTCATCTACGGCGCGCGCATCTCGCTCACCGTCGGCGTCGTCGCCACCGGCATCTCCACCGCCATCGGCCTGGTGATGGGCGCCCTCGCCGCGTACTACGGCGGTATCTGGGACACCATCATCATGCGCCTCGCCGACATCTTCCTGGCGTTCCCCTACACGCTGTTCGTCGTGGCCATGATCGCGGTCATCGGCAACGGCATCCAGAACGTGTTCATCGCCATCGGCATCCTCGGCTGGCCGAGCATCGCGCGCGTCTTCAGGAGCGCCATCCTGTCGGTCAAGGAGAACGACTACGTCGATGCCGCCCGCTCCATGGGCGCCTCCGACGTCCGCATCATCGTCCGCCACATCTTCCCGAACTCCGTGGCGTCCATCGTGGTGTACGCGACCATGAACATCGGCGGCGCGATCCTCACCGAGAGCGCCCTGTCGTTCCTCGGCATGGGCGTCGTCCCGCCCGATCCGTCGTGGGGCACCCTGATCCAGGACGGCCAGAAGTACCTGCAGACCGAGCCGTGGCTCATGATCCTGCCCGGCCTCGCGATCCTGTCCACGGTGCTCGCGTTCACCCTGCTGGGTGACGGCCTGCGCGACGCCCTCGACGTCAAGATGAAGGATGCATAATGGCGAAGAAGAGTTCCAGCTACGTCGACCTCAAGACGAAGCCCGTGCCCGAGGGGCGTCATCTGCTCGAGGTCGATGACCTGAAGATGTACTTCCACACCCAGGACGGTATCGTCCACGCGGTCGACGGCGTGTCCTACACGCTCGACCGCGGCGAGACCCTGGGCGTGGTGGGCGAGTCCGGCTCGGGCAAGTCCGTCACCGCGATGACCCTCATGGGCCTCATCGACATGCCCCCGGGCAAGATCGAGGGGGGCCACGTCTACTACCGCGGCGAGTCCCTGCTCGACATGACCGAGGAGCAGATGCAGCACGTCCGCGGCAACGACATCGCGATGATCTTCCAGGACCCCATGACCTCCCTGAACCCGGTCTACAAGATCGGGCGCCAGGTGGGGGAGGGCCTGCGCCTGCACCGCGGCTACACCAAGCAGCAGGCCCAGGAGCGCGCCGTCGAGCTGCTGCGCCTGGTGGGCATCCCCAACCCGGAGAAGCGCGTCAACGAGTACCCGCACCAGTTCTCGGGCGGCATGCGCCAGCGCGTGATGATCGCCATGGCGCTCGCCTGCGACCCCGACATCCTCATCGCCGACGAGCCCACCACGGCCCTCGACGTGACGATCCAGGCGCAGATCATCGAGCTCATGCAGGAGATGCAGGAGAAGAACGGCAACGCTATCATCATGATCACCCACGACCTGGGCGTCGTGGCCGACATGGCCGACAAGATCATGGTCATGTACGCCGGCCGCCCGGTCGAGTTCGGCACGGCCGACGAGATCTTCTACGAGAGCCGCCACCCCTACACCTGGGGCCTCATCCGCTCGATCCCCGAGCAGGCGACCGACGAGAAGAAGCCGCTCACCCCGATCCACGGCAACCCGCCGTCGCTCGTGAACCTGCCCTCCGGCTGCCCCTTTGCCCCGCGCTGCCCGTATGCGGTGGACATCTGCCACGAGAAGCTCCCGGAGCACCACACCACCGAGACCGGCCACTACTCCGCGTGCCACTTCGCCGACGACCCCGAGTTCGTCAAGTTCGCACCCGACACCTCGCGCTCGCGCGGCAAGATCGCGACGGGCACCCCGGACACGTTCGATGACACCCTGAAGGGAGGTGAGGCGTAAGATGTCCGCGAACACCGAGAACATGCCGCTGCTCAAGGTCGAGCACCTCACCAAGGAGTTCCCCGCCGAGGCGGGCATGCTCGCCGGGCGCCTCTCCAAGCGCGTCGTCTCCGCCGTGAACGACGTCTCGTTCGAGATCCACGAGGGCGAGACCTTCGGCCTGGTGGGCGAGTCCGGCTGCGGCAAGTCCACGACGGGCCGCTCCATCATGCGCCTGACCAAGCCCACCTCGGGCAAGGTCTACTTCCAGGGGCACGACATCGCCAAGATGAACCGCAAGGAGCTCAAGGCGATGCGCCGCGAGATGCAGTTCATCTTTCAGGACCCGTACGCCTCGCTGAACCCGCGCATGACCATCGGCGAGATCGTCTCCGAGCCGCTGACCATCCACAACGTCGGCACGCGCGAGGAGCGCATGCGCACCGTGCGCGAGCTGCTCGACGTGGTCGGCCTGAACCCCGAGCACATCAACCGCTACCCGCACGAGTTCTCCGGCGGCCAGCGCCAGCGCATCGGCATCGCCCGCGCGTTCGCCCTGCGCCCGAAGCTGATCATCTGCGACGAGCCGGTCTCCGCCCTGGACGTCTCCATCCAGGCGCAGGTCCTCAACCTGCTGAAGGAGCTGCAGCAGCAGTTCGGCACCGCGTACCTGTTCATCGCGCACGACCTGTCCGTCGTGCAGCACATCTCCGACCGCGTCGCCGTGATGTACCTGGGCAAGATGGTCGAGCTCTCCGACTGGAAGACGCTCTACAACGACCCGCACCACCCCTATACGCAGTCGCTGCTCTCGGCGGTGCCCGTGCCCGACCCCGACGTCCAGAAGACGCGCGAGCGCATCATCCTCGCGGGCGACCCGCCCTCGCCGATCGACCCGCCGGCCGGCTGCCGCTTCCATACGCGCTGCCCGATCGCGCAGGAGGTCTGCTCGACCGATCAGCCCGAGTTCAAGGAGGTCGCGCCCGGTCACCGCTGCGCGTGCCACTTCGCGCGCCGCTTCCCGATCCGGGAGTCCCATATCGACCTCTAGGCTGCCTCGCCGACGACCACGGCCTCATCGCCGCGCCCCGGCCCCCGCGCGCCCGCCGACCCCTCGGCGGACGGGTGCGGGGCCGGGGCGCGGCCTTTTCCTGCGCCCGGGGCCCGGCGGGTCCGCGTCGCCGCGTCCTTTGGCCGTGCGAACCCGTGATGACGAGGCGGTCGTCGCGCGTCCCGGCGCGTCTTCCGCAGGAGCGGGGAGGGCGCGGCAGTTGTGGTGGTTTGACGGGTGCGGGGGCCGGGGCGCGATGTGCGGGACAATACCGGCAGGACATACGGGTCCGACCGGACCCCTCGGGCTGGAGGTGCTGATATGGCGACGACCGACGGAAAACTGGTGAGCAGGCGCGGCCTGCTGCGCGGCTCCCTTGCGCTCGCGGCGCTCGCGTCGCTCTCCGGCTGCACCGGCACCGCTTCAGACGGCGGCTCGTCGACGCCGCCCGCCGCCGGCTCCGCCGCATCGGAGCCGGCGACCCTCTCGCTCGGCATCCTCGAGCCGGTGTGCATCGACCCGTTCAACGCGGTCGACGAGGCGGGCGCGCAGGTCGCCTACCAGCTGTTCGACCCGCTCACCCGCTATGACTTCGCGGCGGGCGAACTCGTCTACCTCGCCGCGGAGAGCTGCGCCGCCTCCGAGGACCGGCGGACCTTCACCTTCGTCCTGCGGGAGGCGACCTTCCACGACGGCACGCCGGTGCGCTCGGCTGATTTCAAGCGCGCGTGGGAGCGCATCGCGAGCCCGATCAGCGCGGCGACGCAGTACCACGGGGCGTCGAGCGCCGCGTACCTGCTGTCGTTGGTCGAGGGCTACCAGGCCCTGCGCGGCGGCTCCGCCACGGGGCTGTCGGGTGTCGCGTGCCCCGACGACCGCACCCTCGCGGTGACGCTGTCCATCCCGTACGCCGACTTCCCCTATGTGGTTGCGAACCCCTGCCTCGCGCCCGTCCCGCCCGCCGCGGAGGAGGACGCCGCCGCCTTCGCGGTGCATCCCGTGGGCAACGGCCCCTTCTCGCTCGCGGAGGCGTACTCGAAGGGCGACACCGAGCTCGAACTCGTCGCGTACGACGGCTACGCGGGGGATGCGCCGCGGATCGCCGGCGCCCGCCTCGCCGTGTACCAGACCATGTCCGATTCCTACCAGGCGCTCGAGGAGGGGGACCTCATGGCCTCCCCCTGTCCCGTCGAGCGGGTCGACACCGGAGCGGCGGCCTGGCGCTCCGACGACCCGGCGCTCGAGCTCACCCGCGACCGCCGGTGCGTGCTCGGCTGCACGCCCACGGTGTCCATGCTCGTCTGCAACACCGCCGCCGCCCCGCTGGACAACGCGGGGCTGCGTTACGCCGTGTCCATGGCGATCGACCGGGAGGACCTCGCGCGCACCGTCTTCCGCGACGCCCGCATGGCGGCAGACGGCGTCGTCGCGCCGGATATCCCCGGCTACCGCACGGGCGCCTGGCCCTACGCCGTCCACGACGCGGACGCGGCGACGCAGCTGCTCGACACGCTCTACCCGCGCGACTCCTCGGGGGAGCGCGACGTCCACCTGACGCTCAGCTACAGCTCCGGCAGCGGTCAGGACGACGCCATGGAGGCGATCGCCTCCGACCTCGAGGCGGTGGGCATCACCTGCGACCTCGACCCGGTCCCCTACGACGCCCTGCGCAACCGCCTGGCGACCGGCAACTTCCAGCTGGGGCGCTTCGACTGGACCCCGGGCTTCATGAGCATGGACAACGTCCTGTACCCGCTGTTCGATTCCGCGTCGATCGGGTCGCGCAACTACGCGCGCTATTCCGACGAGCAGGTCGACGCCCTCATCTCCGAGGCGCGCGGCCAGGTGGGCGAGGAGGTGCGCATCGAGCTGCTCCAGCAGGCGGAGGATATCGTGGCGGCGGACTGCCCGGTCATCCCGTACCTGTTCGGCGGGTTCTCGTTCTCGGGCACGCAGGAGCTCGAGAGCCTGCCGGTGGATCCGCTCGGCTACGCCCATCTGGCCGAGGCCGAGCTCGCGGAGTAGGGGCTTCGAAATAGTTTGAAAAAAAGTCCTTGCATCCGACCGAGCGCTTGGGGTAATATCTTCTTCGCCGAAAGGCACGTCGGAGTGGCGGAATTGGCAGACGCGCTAGCTTGAGGTGCTAGTGACCAATTTACGGTCATGCGGGTTCAAGTCCCGCCTCCGACACCATCGATTTCCCAGAGCCTCCTCGCGAGGCTTTCTTTTTACCCATCGGACATGTCATGATAGTGCCCGTCCGCCCGCGCCCCTGTGCGGGCGCGGGGCACGATGCTGCGGAGGTGCGCTGATGGAATCCATGGCAACGGATGAGTTCTCCGAGGTCGCGCGTCTGGTGGACATGACGAGCGACGCCATCGTCCTGTGCCGGCGCGACGGGACCATCCTGCATGTCAACCACCAGATGGCCGAGCTCGCCTCCCAGGAGCGCGACCGCCTGATCGGTCAGGACATCAAGGACCTCCTGTACAGCGAGGACTTCGAGCGCGCCGGGGGCCACAGGCTCCCGTTCAGCACCGACGGGCTCGACAACAGCTGCATGCTCAAGCTGCCCGAGGGCTCCTTCATCCACGTGCGCGCCCGCGCGGGCGAGGTCCCGCCCCATCCGCTCGGCATCAACGGGGTGGACGGAAGGCGGCTGCTCGTGGTCATCAAGAACCTCGAGGAGCGCTATGCCTACGACCGGCAGACCCAGCGCCTGTTCTCCGAACTCCAGGCCGTCAACCGGAGGCTCTCCGGCACCCTGTCGGTGATCATGACCGCGGCGGGCTCCAAGGACCTCGTGTCGCTGCTCGACGCCGTGCTCAACAAGATCGTCGAGACGCTCGACGCCGACGGCTCCTCGATCTACTTCGCGGAGAGCGGCGGCTTCAAGCTGCGCGGCGTGAGCTACGGCCTCGCGCGCGACTACGTCCCCGAGTTCATACCCTTCGGCGCCGGCATCCCCACCTACGTGCTGCGCGAGCAGCGGGCGTGCAACCTCGCCGTCACCCCGTCCTCCTATGGCGGCGGGCCGGAGTCGTGCATCTACTTCGACCTCGACACGCACGAGACCGGGTCCCTGCGCATGGAGAACATGCCCCCGTACCGCACCCTCATCGCGGTCCCGGTGTTCTTCGGCACGCAGGTGCTCGGCATCCTGGAGCTCGGCTGGAAGCGCCCGCGCCTGCCGCGCGGGTTCGACGCGCGCGTCCTGGAGGTGGTGTGCGACTACCTCTCCATCGGGCTGGTCGGGGTGGTGAGCAGCCTGCGCTCCCGGCGGACCGAGGAGCTCACGCGCTCGCTCAACCGCATCCGCGAGGTCATGTACTCCCAAAGCGACGACCGCGTCGCCGTATGGCGCGAGATGGACGAGGAGATCCATCGCGTGCTGCGCTGCAGGACCTGCCGGATCGGTCGGGACGAGCGGCGGAACTGCTATGTGATCGACTTCGAGGGCGGCAGCCGCGTGTGCCTGCCCGGCACGGTCGAGGAGATGTTCCTCTCCGCCACCGCGCCCGCCGCCCGCGTGGACCCGGCCGCGCGCCTGCCGTTCGAGCGCGGGCAGAGCGCCTGGTCGTGCACCCCCGACGACCTGAAGGCCGTCCGGCTCGTCCGCGTCGACGCGACGTCGTGGGCGGGGGAGTGGCTCGCGTCGCGCGGGCTCCCCAGCCAGGGGGTGTTCTTCGACATGCGCGACAGCGACATGCCCCCGGAGGCCTGCGGCGCCGACGACTCCCTGCCCGAGGACTCGCCCGTGCGCGAGGGCATGCCGCGCATGATCCTGCTCCTGCGCGACGGCTCGCAGGAGCCCATCGACGACATCGAGTACGACTACCTCGTCCGGCTCGCCCACGACTTCGAGATCATGTGCCAGGGGATGAAGCGGACGAGCTCCGAGCGCAGGATCGCCCAGACCCTGCAGGTGGGCATGCGCAACGACCTCGGGCGCGTGCCGGGCATCACCGCCGACTCGCTCTACTCCTCCGCCACGCAGCAGGCGCTCGTGGGCGGCGACTTCTACACCCTCATCCGCCTTCCCGACGACCGGGCCGTGATGATCCTGGGCGACGTCTCGGGCAAGGGGGTCGAGGCGGCGTCCATGTCGGCGCTCGTCAAGACCGCGCTGACCGCCTACGCATGGGAGGGCGCCGGCCCGCAGGACATGGTGCGCTCGCTCAACGGCATGCTCATGAGCTTCTCGCGGGTGGAGACCTTCGCGACCATGTTCGTTGCCAAGATCGACCTGCGCTCCGGGACGGCGAGCTACTGCTCCGCCGGGCACCCGCCCACCGTGCTGATCCATCCGGGCGCGCCCGCCGCGGACGGCGCCGCCGACGGGGACACTGCCCCCGGGGACGCCTGCAGCGCCCCGCCCGCCGAGATGGAGCTGCTCACCGTGCAGTCCGGCGTCGTGGGCGCGTTCGAGTCGATGGCGTACGAAGGAGGGAGCTTCTCGTTCTCGCCCGGGGACATCCTGTTCATGTACACCGACGGCGCCATCGAGGCGCGCGACGCGTCCGGGGCCTTCTTCGGCGAGCGGCGCCTGTACGACGTGCTGCTGCGCGCATCGGCCCACGGGGTGACGGGGCTGTGCTCCAGCGTGCTGGCGGAGCTGGACGCGTTCAGCGGCTCGGCGCTCGACGACGACATCGCGCTCGTCGCGCTGCGCTTCGACGGGGACGGGCGCGCGTGAGGCCGTGCGGGCGGGGCGCGGGCGGGGCGGCCGGCATCGCCCGGGGCATCTCGGCGCGGTGTGATTAGAGCCGCGTCCTCCCGGGAACCATGAGCGTATGAACGAGTGGAACGACATAGCCGTGATCTCCCCTGCGCGCGACATCGACATCTCGACGGTCGCGACGCTGCGCGAGCAGATCGACACCCTGGTGGAGCAGGGTGTCAGACGCGTGATGGTGAACTGCCTCAACGTGGGCTTCATCGACTCGTCGGGACTCGCGTGCCTGCTCTCCCGGGCGCGGAGGCTCCACGCCAAGGGAGGGCTCCTGTCGCTCGTGAACACCTCGCCCGGGGTGACGCGGTCCATCCAGATCGCCCGCCTGATCGACGCGCTGCACGTCACGGCGGCGGTCCGACCTCCGGTCCCGCTGCTCAAGCCGGGGGCCATGCCGCTGTGGAGCAAGAGCGTCTCGGTGCGCGAGGGCGTCGAGAACCTGGGGTACTACCGGCACCGGGTGGTCGATATGATCTCGGCGCTGCCCATGAGCGCGAGCGACCGGTTCGATACGGCGCTCGCGGCGGGGGAGGCCCTGTCCAACGCCTACGACCATGCGGACGGGGCGGCAGGGTGCACGATGATGGTCATCGCGTATCCGGACCGGGTGGTGATCGAGGTGCGCGACCGGGGCCGCGGGTACCAGATCGCCGCGGACGAGGAGCCCGATGAGACCGAGGAGCGCGGGCGCGGGATCAGACTCATGCGCATGCTCGTGGACAGCGTCGAGGTGATGCGCCGCCGCGATGCGCGCGGGACCCTCGTGCGCCTCATCAAACTGCTGGCGCCCGCCGAGGAGGCGTGAGCCCGGCGGGGGATTCGAGGCGGATGAACCCGCGGAGGGACGCTTCGAGAGGTAAGGCGAAACACCCGTCGCCCCCGCGCCTGCCCGGCGCCGCCCCCGCCCCGAACAAAGCGAGGGCCCCGGCGCTGCGCCGGGGCCCTCGGGGCGTCCCTGGAGGCGAAGCCCGGATTCGAACCGGGGGTAAAGGCTTTGCAGGCCTCTGCCTTACCACTTGGCCACTTCGCCGATATGAAAAGAGCCGATTCGAGTAAAACCGGCTCCCTGCATGCGATGGAGCGGACAACGGGGCTCGAACCCGCGACCCCAACCTTGGCAAGGTTGTGCTCTACCAACTGAGCCATGTCCGCTTGCGAGGAAGTACTATACGCGATTTGCGAGGGGGCCGCAAGGGGGAATCTAAAAAATCCGGTGCGATACAATGGCATCCTGAGAGAACGGATCCAGCGCGCGTCGTCGAGAGGTAGCCTTGTTTCGGATTTCGCTGCTCATCATATTCGTCTTCCTGCTCTGCCGTGCCGTCATCTGGCTCGTTCAGAAGCACCATGACGCCCGCGGGTCCGGCCGGGAGTTCAACCGCCTCGTGTCCGAGGGCATCCTCGACGAGAGCGTCTACGAGGGCGCGGTCTGGCGCGAGGTCGAGCGGTTCGGCAGGCGCCGCATGCGCGCCAAGCTCGCCAAGGCCCAGCGGCGCATCATCCGCGACACGAAGACCTTCCTGCGCAACGAGTACCTCGAGGCGCATCCGCCCTCGATCTACCAGTACATCATCATCTTCCTGATCGCGTCGGTGCTCGGGCTCGTGCTCGAGACGGTGTACACCTTCGTCATGTTCGGCGTCGTGGAGAGCCGCGTGGGGCTGGTGTGGGGGCCGTTCTCCCCGCTGTACGGCTGCGGGGCCGTTCTGCTCACCGTCTGCCTGTGGCAGGTGCGCGACCGGCCCTGGTGGCAGATCTTCCTGCTCTCCGCTCTGCTCGGCGGCGCGCTCGAGCAGACGACGGGATGGGGCATGGAGCGCTTCGCGAACGCGGAGTCGTGGACCTATCTCGGATTGCCGGACCACATCACCCAATGGGTCGCCTGGCGCTTCCTCGCCATGTGGGGGCTCATCGGGCTCACCTGGTGCAAGGTCATCATGCCCGAACTCATCTACCGCATCGGCCAGCCCACCACGACCCGGCAGATGGTCGTGGTGGGCGTGCTGACCGCCTTCATGACGCTCGATATCGTGATGACGGTGGCGTGCTTCTGGCGCGCGGGCCAGCGGCATCGGGGCGTGCCGCCGAGCAACCCCTTCGAGGTGTACGTCGACACGCACTTCGATGACGACTTCATAGCCGACACCTTCGAGAACATGCAGATCGGCGGGAAGCTTCCGCCTGCGGACCGATAGGGGCGGGGCGGCTCGCCGCTGGGGCCGGTGAAGTGCTGCGGCGCCCGCCGGCTCGTGCCGGAGGCCGGTTAAGCGTTGCGGCCGGTGGAGCGCTGCAGCGCCCGCCGGCTTCTTTTTTCTGCCGGTCGCCCGGGCCGCCGGCTCGCCGCCGGTGGCTAGTGGAGCACGAGGGTGCCGGCTCATCGCCGGAGCCGGCGAAAGGCGCCGACGACCGGTGAAACGTGTGGATTCCGGTTCGTCGCCGGAGGCCGGTGAAACAATGGTGTGCATGGACGCCATCGTCTCGCTGACGGAGGCTGCAGGCGAGACGATCGCGTGCGTGCACGCTTTTGTTTCGGAGGGGGACGGGTGCAGAGGGGGTGGCCGACTTCGCTGCCGAGCGCGGGATAGTCGGCGAGTTGTGGGGGAGCGAAAACTTTTTCAAATTGGTGCTTTACAGCGTCGCGGGTGTTCGGTATATTATTTCCCGCGCTGAAACGCGCACCCTGAACGGGCGTTTAGCTCAGGGGGAGAGCGCTTCCCTGACACGGAAGAGGTCACAAGTTCAAATCTTGTAACGCCCACCATCAATGACGAGGCCAGAGGGTAAATCCCTCTGGCCTCTTTTTCGTTTCTTATGCCGATGTGGCTAACGACTTCCTAAAGGTACCTAACGAACCTTCCTAGCCCGTCGCATTTTGGTATAAAACGCCCGTCATGGCGCGGCCCGCGCTGTCGAACGTCTCCTGGTACGGGGACAGGTAGTTGCTGTAGAGCACCTTGGAGTCGCGCGACCTTCCCTGCATGGCGTTGATGACCGTGCTGTCGACGCCCGCGCTCTGCATTATCGTCGCGTTCGTGGCGCGCATGCGGTTGATCCCGACGAAGGGAAGGCCGTGCAGCAGGTCCCCCTTGCGGAAGAGCCTTTTCCATACCTTCGGGAGGTAGTTTGCCGACATCCTCCCGCCCTGGCGCCCGACGCAGATCGGGCCGCTCCCGCGCATGGCGTAGAGCTCGTCGGAGAACGGCGGCTGGATCCGCATCGTGCGGTAGCGCCGCGCGTTCTTCGGCTCCTTCTCCCCGTCGCGCGACGTCACCGCCTTCGTGATGGGCGCCATGGCGACCATGTGCTCCGTGCCGTCGAGACCGAGGACCGGGGCGAAGGTAATGTCCTCCCAGTCGAGCGCCAGCGCCTCGGACCTGGACGCCCCGCCTCCCGTCATGACGCACCACAGCGCGAAGAGCCGGTGGCCCCTCAGCCGCTCGAGGCACGCGAGGACTTCGGGGACGCCCCACACCGGCAGGGGCGTCGTGTCCTTCCCCCTCGGGTACTTGAAGTTGTACCCGCTCCCCATGGGGTTCTCGTCGATGACGTGGTCGAAGTGAGCCTGTGTCATGATCGTGCGCATGACCCTCACGTACGTGTCAGCGCTCTGGGGAGGGAGCGTGTAGATCCAGCTCTGGATCTCCCGGTTGTCGATCTTGTCCATGGGCCACCTGCCGAAGTGCGGCCCTATGTGGCAGCGGTAGACGCTCTCGCACGTCTCGGCGTTCGCCCGAGTCGTGGACGCGCGCCTGCCCGGCGCGAACTGGACCCAGAAGTAGGTGTCGAGATCGGTACCCCTGCCCAGGTTAACGTTCTTGCGCATGGACGCCGCAAGCCTCAGGATCGCGGTGTCGGCGTCCCTCTCGTCGCCGTGGACGTACTCAGTGACGCGCCTCTGACCTCCGTCCGGGCGGTAGCCCACGCTCACGCGCACCTGCCACACGCCGGGCGAGACCTCCTTTTTGGATCCCAACGATGCGCGCTTCCTGCCCCTGCTGGTAGAATTAGCCATAAGGGTGCACCTCCGCACTCTTCCCGTGACCCCGTGCGTCGTCCGCCAAGAAGCCGCACGGGGTCTATTCTGTTCACGCCTACTCGGCGATCTTGTACTCCGCGGACTTGTAGATCGTCACGGTGTCGCCGTCCTGGGCGACGACCTCGACCTTGTGCGTCCCCGGCTCGAGCGCCGGGCCGGTGAGCTCGAGCTGCATCTGCACGCTGCCGGCGTTCAGGCGCATGTTATCCATCCCGTCGACGTAGACCGTGCAGACGCTGCCGTCTCCGTCGAAGTAGTTGATGCCGATCTGCATGAGGTCCATGCCGTCGGCGACGATCTCGGGCACGTTGCCGTCCTCGGTCGTGCCTGCGGCCGAGGAGAGGTACATCGTGCCGGCGCCCGTGTCCTCGAGCCCGGTGCCGTCGAAGTCGACCTCCGTCGTCTGCTTCGCCTCCTGCTGCTGGGCCGCAGGCTCCTCAGCCGTGCTTTCGGGTGCCGTCGAGCCGCACCCCGCGAAGGACAGCGCGACGACGAGCGACGCGGCCACCGCAAGTGCCTTCCTTGCCATGTGATCTCCTTTCCTCAAGGGCGAGCGCCCCTTTTACCAAGCCCTATATTGCCTCGCGTCTTTCGGCTTCATCTGAAGGACGTTCGGCCATATCTTTAGACATGACCGCCGACGAACGGGCGGTCTTGAGGATGTGATCACGCCACTCAGGGGTGGAGGCACGATATGTGTCAAGCAGCTCTTCTTCGTAGCCATCCGAGAAGACGCGGCCCTCGTTTTTGCCCTTCGGCCAGCCACACAGATCGTTGACGCTGCAACCAAGAGCAAGTGCGATCTGATAGGCGCTGTCCAATGGCAAAGCGGTTTCTCCGCGCTCCCACGCGCCAACAACCCTCTCGGTCTCACCAATCATCGCTGCTAGCTGACCTTGGGTCAGCTTCTTTATCTTTCGAAGCTCCTTCATTTTCAGGCTGTAGCTCATCGTTCTACCTCCTTCGACGTCCATTCTACCAATATCGTGTAATCAAATCTACGAAATTGGTATTTTGTTGTTGACTTATCCCGTATTCGTAGATAGGCTATAGCACGACATACGATATTCGTAGATTCAGAGAGGAGGACGGCCGTGACTGAGTTCAAACAGGTTCTGCGCAAGCGGCTTCGTGTGCTTATGGCCGAGGCGGACATGAACGCTGAGCAGCTGTCGGCGAAGTCGGGTGTCTCCATCGACGCGGTACGCCAGTACCTGCGCGGTGAGACCGCACCGCTTCTTGAGACGGCGTGCAAGCTCGCCGAAGCCCTGGGATGCACCCCTAATGACCTGTGCGCGTTTCCGAAGGAGGGATAGTCGTGAGGAAGCAGAACAGCGGCGCTGTTAGCAGCGCTTCAAGCACCGCTAATAGCGCCGCTTACGAAAGCGCCCGCCCGGTGTTGCACCACCGAACGGGCATGTCAGTTAGCGCTGAGCAACCGACAACAGACATCTTAGCGCACCTCCCGCGCTGGAAGCGCTGGGGATTGTGTGCAATCGCCGCCATGACCATCACGGGCATCCTGCCCATGCTCGCGTGCGCCGCGCTCTTCGCGGTCTGCGACGTTGTCGGCTGGTGGATCCCGCTCGCCGCGCTCGGCGCGATGGTCGCCTACGGCATGTGGGTGGTGATGTCCCTATGAGGTCCCGTGAGGTCGAGCACGGGTGGCTCTGCATCACGGAGGCCGCCAAGTACGCCCAGGTCGCCGAGAAGGACATCAACGCCGCCATTGCGAGCGGCGACCTCCCGGCCTTCAACCACCCCGCCTCCGACCCGTCCGCGAGGCGCAGGAACATCCGCATCTCGCGAGACGACGTCGATGACTGGATCAGGCGCTGCTGGGCGCCGGTGGTCGCCGTATGAGGATCGTGAATTATCTGGACGGCGAGGAGCGCCGCTTCCTCGAGCTTGAGGACATGCCGCCGTGCCGCGCGTGCGGATGCGCTCCCGTCGAGAAGAAGACGGGCATCGACGTGACGCGGCTCCAGTGCCCCGAGTGCGGCATCAGGACCGCCGGGAGCACCAACGACCAGGCCAAGTTCATCACCTGGAAGAGGGTGATGGAATGAAGCCGCTGCTGAAGGTCTACAGCGGCCGAGACTCGTCCGGGCGGTGGGTCGCCTACGTCGAGGACCTGCGCGGCAAGCCCGTGCCCGACTCGGGCGCCGGCGACGTGCGCACCATCGTCGACCTCGGCCTGCCGGAGAGCGCCACGAGGCTCGACGCTGCTATCGAGGTAGAGAAGCTGGTCGCCGACGCCAAGGTGCCCGTCCTCTACCAGTCGCGCGACGGGTGGGTGGTCTCATGAACCTCGACGACTACACCCAGAGCCTTGAGGCCGTCATGGCCCAGGAGCGCGCCAACCCCAGGCCGTGGCCGCTCAGGCGCCGCGACCAGGTCGAGCTCTTCGAGACGTGGATGCGCCTCAACCCGGACGCCGCGCGCGAGATGGAGCTCGTTGCCGTCTCGATGCACGAGAAGGGCTTCCGGGTCTCCACGAAGTACCTCGTCGAGCGCCAGCGCTACGAGGGCTCCGTGAAGCTCGTGCCGGTCCCGTTCTTCGACGAGCGTGGCATCGAGCACAGATACGGCATCAGCAACTCCATCACGCCGATGCTCGCCAGGTGGCTGCTCAAGCGGCACCCGGACATGCGGATCTTGACCAAGCGGTCCATCTACGACGAGGAGGTGATAGCGAATGGCGAAGGCCAAGGAGGACATGGAGGCGATTGAGGAATATGCCCGCTCGTCCATGGCGTGGTTCCGTCACATGTCGAACTCTGGGACGAACGATAAGCTGCGCAAGCTCATGATCCGCTGCGGTGTCGAGGGGTACGGGCGATGGTGGCTCATGTGCGAGTACCTAGCGACAGTGACGGGGCACAAGGTCTCCCTCCAGACGGAGGAGGACATGACGCTTCTCGTCCAGTCACTTCAGTTCCAGGGTGGTCCCTTCAACGACCTCGTCACTCGCGAAGCCTGCCGCAAGTTCATCGACAACCTCATTGATCTCGATCTCGTACAGGTCAACGAGGACGGTGACATCCACTGCGAGCACATGGACGAGGAGGCGCTGTACTTCGGGCGCCAGCGATACAACGCGTCGAAGGGCGGAAGCTCCAAGCGCAAGAAGAAGCCTGCGGAGGTGAGCGATGAAGCCGAGTGATACCGCGCTTGCAGCGGTGCTAATAGCGGTGCTTAAGCGGTGCTATAAAACTGGCTCAAGCCCAACAATACATAACAATACAGAACAGAACAGTACAGTACAGCGCTCTGTTCTGTCCTTAAGACAGAACAGAACAGAGCGCGTTGTAAGGGCAACGTTTGAAGCAAGTCCTTCTTTCTTGCTCCTTCTTTCTTGTGGAAAACTTCGACTTTTCCACAGCCAGAAACCCAGTTTTCAACATTCTTCAGGTGCTTGGCGGTGTTTCGCATGACGCCGGCAGGATGTCTCATGTCCTGGCTCCCACGCGTCGCGCGTGCGGAGATCTGGGACGACGAGACGGGCCGGCCCAGGACGTTCCAGGTCCTCTTCCACGGGTTCTTCCAGCAATCAACTCCCCATGCCGCGATCCTCGTCGGCGAGGCTTCGGGAACCGTCGCGTTCCCGGTGGCGATCGTCGAGCGGGCCGACGACGGGAGGGTGTTCACGGTGAGGGCCGACGGCGTGACCTTCTGCGACGGGCTCGGCGGCGAGTACGCGTTTCCACCGGAAAGGGGCTGACATGGGAGTTCAGAACACGCTCGGAGACCTCACGAACCATCTGTTCGCTCAGCTCGAGCGGCTTGGCGACGAGAGCATGACTCCGGAAGAGCTCGACCGCGAGATCGAGCGCTCCAAGGCCGTCACCGGCGTCGCCCAGCAGGTCGTCGCGACCGCCAACACGGCGCTGCGCGCCCTCGAGTTCCAGGACGGCGCCATGAACGCGCACACGCGGCTGCCGCGCATGCTGACGGACGGCCAGTGATGGCCGCGCTCAGGTCGTGGACGCCGGAGATGCTTGCCTGGCTCGACGCGCGCTACGGAACCACCGACATCCACGAGCTCACACGCGAGCTCAACGCCACGTTCGGATGCGTCAAGAGCGAGACCGCGCTCTACGTCAAGGCAAACCAGCGCGGGCTGCATCGGCCCAAGGACAGCGAGCGCAGGAAGCGCGCCGAGCGGGTCGTCAGGTGGTCAAAGGAGCCGGAGATGACGGCGTTCATGCTCGCGAACGACAACGGGTCCATCCCGTCGATCGTCGAGAAGTTCCGCGAGCGCTTCGGGATCACGCTCACCGGCACCCAGGTGAGCGCCTTCCGCACCGCGCACGGCACGCAGAGCAAGCGCGGGCGGACGACCGCCCAGGACTGGCACCGCCGCCCCGTCGGCTACGAGCGCGACACGGGCAAGGGCTACACCCTCGTCAAGGTGCGCGAGGATGCCGAGGTTCCCGGCAGCAAGGACAACTGGGTCCCGAAGCACGTGCTGGTCTGGGAGCGCACGCGCGGCCTCACGCTTCCCGACGGGTGGCTCGTCCTGTTCTGCGACGGCGACCACTCCAACCTCGACCCGACGAACCTCAAGGCGGTGCCAAGAGACCTGATCGGGATCATGAACGGCGGCCCAGCGTGGAGCGACCGCGCGACCCTCGAGGCCGCGATCGCGACGGCGATGCTCGTCAAGGCGACCGCAGAGGCGAACCTGCGCCCACGGAAGTGCGGGGTCTGCGGGAAGGAGTTCACGCCCGACATCCGCTCCACCAAGCGCGGTGTCCAGCAGAGGACGTGCCGCGCGTGCCTGGACAAGGGGCTCAGGGCGCCCAAGGACTACGGGTGGATCACCTGCCCCACATGCGGCGGCCGCGTCAGGAGGAGGAGCGCGTCGCAGCGCTACTGCTCGTCGGCCTGCTGCGAGAAAGCCTACCGAGAGAGAAGGAGGAAGCGATGAACATATCGACCGACGACCTGAGGTTCCTCCGCGAGCTTCAGGACGAGCTGAACACCCAGGAGCACTTCTGCCAAGCGGACCCGCGATTCTGGGTCGTCACGACGCTTGAGTGGCGCCTGTGCACCGAGGACGACGATATCGGTCGGGTCGACTTCTACGACGAGTCAGAGCTCGTCTCGTCGAAGACGCTCCAGGAGGCGCTTGACTGTGCGTACAAGGCTGCCCTGGACATGGGCGGAGAGGACTACGCGAGCTCATGGCTTGACGACCACGGATACCTCGACCTCGACGACGAGGGGCACGTGAGCACCATCGGCTGCCGCCAGTCCGAGATCGAGCGCGCAATCGAGGACTACGCGAGCTCCTTCTGCTTCGACGTCACCTACAAGTGCGCCCACCGGGTCATCGCGAAGAACACGATGTTCCTGACCTACCGCGAGTGTTGCGAGCACATCGAGCGCAACGGCTACCACTACGAGGACCCGAAGCCCTACGCGATGACCGCGTGGAGGAGCCCGCAGGTCGAGCGGTTTGTGAGCATCCTCCAGAACGCCGACTTCACGGACGGCGGCGATGCGCGGTGACCCCGAACGTCAGGGAGATCCTTGCCGACTGGCTCAGGCAGCACGGCTACGACGGGCTGTTCAACGACGGCGTGTGCGCGTGCTCGGTCGACGAGCTCATGCCCTGCCTCGAGCCGTCGTCCGAGTGCCAGGCGGGATACGCGGTCGCTTGCTGCGAGTGCGCCTGCCAGGACGAGTGCCCTGGCGGCGGGGACTACGACTACCTGATCACCGAGGAACAGGACGGGTGCGGCGTCAGGAGGGACGACGCCGACCGCCTCTGACAGGAACCACGAGACAAAGGAGGAGACATGGACAAGGCGAAGAGCGACGGCACGAAGGGGCTGAAACTGCCGTCTACGGGACTCCGCCCCGACTGGATCGAGTGCGACGAGAGGGTCTACGTGCCCAGTGAGGACCTGGCGGAGACCACCTGCACCTTCACGCCGGACCTCGAGGATACCGAATGGGACGAGGACGGCAACGAGGTCGACACTGGCGAGCAGGAGGCCATCAAGCCCCATGAGGACTGTGAATCTTTTTTGTGCTCGAACTGCGGACGCTCGATGTTCTACGGCGAGAACGGCTGGTTCGAGCTCGATCCGCCCTACACGCCCAAGTTCAGCTACTGCCCCTACTGCGGCGCCAGGGTCGTCTCATGAGGACCGGTGGCATGCGGGTCGAGTGCGACCGATGCGGAGCCACGTGCTTCGCCGCGCTGCTCGAAGAGCAACCCAAGTCCACGGACGGCGGCTACACGACGTGGATGGAGAGGAGTTTCGAGGACCTGCCCGATGGATGGACCAGGGGAACGTTCTACGGGTCCGTGATCGACTACGTCGACCTCTGCCCGAGCTGCACGGCCGAGCTCACCGCCGCCCAGAGGGAGTTCATGGGAGGTGGTGCCGATGTACGTGCAGATGCCCAACGGCAGGGTTCGCAAGGTTCACGTGCGGTCCAACGGTAGGTACGGCTACGCCTTCGTCTGGATCGTGTGGCCGATCTTCAAGAGGGAGCGCGCCGCCTGCAACCCGGACGTCGCGGTCAGGAACCTGACGAAGGAGCTCTGGAAGGAAGGATGGAGGGTTATCGGATGATCTTTGCAGAGGCAGACAAACAAGCGTCTGCGATGCAGGTGAGGCAGCACGTTTGCGATACGAGAGCGCTTCTGAGCCGGATTCTGAGGACGGTCAGCACGCCGGTCCCCGATTTCGACCGATGCCTGGCTCTCACTACGGAGCTCGCTCTGGAGATTGACGAGATGCAGAGGATCGCCCTCAGGGGCTTGTGGTGCCAGGGGTTTGGTTACGCCCTCGCTGCGGCGTCAAAGGCTTCTCTCACCTGCGAAGGCCGACGGCCGACGGCAGCGGAGCACAACGGAAACAGCGGAAAACTAGGAATCGTTGGAGTTGGTACGAATGATTGAAAGCAGATCTGAGCACGCGAAGTCCCTGGTCGAGCTCGTTAAGGGGACGACCGACGACGCAGAGACCGCGCAGGGAGCGACCGACGCCGTCGAGCATCCGGCGCACTACGCGGGGACCGGCATCGAGTGCATGGACGCCATGTCGTCGATGATGGGCGCCGTCGCCGGCGACGTCCCGCCCATAGCCGCCTACTGGTGGGGCAACGCCTTCAAGTACCTCTGGAGATGGCGCAAGAAGAACGGCCGCGAGGACCTTGAGAAGGCGCGCCAGTGCATCGCCTACCTCCTCGACGAGATCGGAGAGGCGGAAGGGGCGAAGTGAGGAAGCAAACGCAACTCGCCGCGCTGATCGCCGTCGCTGCGGCGACGTTCGCATCGACGGTCGCGATCCTATGGGCTCTCTACCGCTGCGCCCTGGCAGTCGCGCGCTTTCTGATCTTCATCGTCTACGCAACGCTCACCTACTGAGAAAGGAAACCAATGGACGACAACAACGCAAAGGCCATGGGGTGCCTGGTCTTCATCATCTTCGCCGCATCCGCTCTCTGCGCGAGCGTGGCGGTCGGATTCCTGTTCGGCGCCGGATACGGCTTCCTTGCCGCGTCCGGGCTCTGCGTCGTCGCAATCCTGCTCCTGATCGCGTCCGCGCGCAGGCTGTTCGGGCACGGCGAGAAGCAGTAGGGGCGTCGCCATGCACGTGAAGGTGAAGATGGGTCGGGACGGAATCTGGTACGCCCGACCGTACATGGGCACCGACGCCCTGGGTCGCCAGATCAAGCCCTACCGCCGCTTCCCGGACGCCCGTGACGAGGAGGAGGCGCAGAGGCTCGCGGAGGCGTGGGCGAGCCACCTCACCGCCGACGGCAAGGTCAGGAGTGCGCTGCTCGTCGACCTTCTCGGCGAGTACATCGCCATGTGCGGACGCAACGGGGCGAGCCCGAACAGCCTGAAGTCCTACCGGCTCTTCACCTACAACTACGTGCGGACCTACCTCAAGAACGTCCTCGCGCAGGACCTCACGGTCCTCGACGTGAACAGGTTCCAGCAGCGCCTGCTGACCCCGAAGAAGGACGGTGGGCAGGGGCTGTCGCGCAACTCCGTCACCGCCGTCTACAACTTCCTGCGCGGAGCCTACAACTACTTCGTCAGCGCGGGGATCTGCGAGGGCAACCCGGTCGCCGGCGCCGTGAAGCCGCGCCCGGAGCACGCCGAGGCTTTCGCACTGGACGAGTACGACTTCGCCGCGACCGACGCCGCGCTCGAGGCCGACCTCTCGCCCGAGTCCGAGGACGAGGTGAGCGTGAGGCGCGCCGTCTACGCCTTCGCTGCGTGGATCGTGCTGCGGACCGGCCTTCGCTGCGGCGAGGTCTGCGCGGTCAGGCGCCGTGACGTCAACCGGATGGCGCGCTACGTCCACGTCGGCGGGAACGTCATTGAAGAGGCTGGGAAGCGGCCGTACAGGCGCGAGGTGACCAAGGGCAAGCGCTCGCGCAACGTCACCGTCACCGAGCACGACATTGCGGTCGTGACCGACTTCATGGCGCTACTGGACCGCACGCTCGGGCCGTTCGGGGCCGACTCGCCCCTCGTGACCGTGGACGGGACGTACATGCGCCCCTCGACGGTCTCCGAGGCGTTCAGCGCCATCAGGGACCGCCTGGGGTTGCCCAAGAGGCTCACGTTCCACGGCCTCAGGCACACGCACGCGACGTGGTGCCTGATGAACGGCATCGACGTGAAGACGCTCCAGGAGCGCCTTGGTCACGCCAGCCCGTCCATCACCCTCAACACCTACGCGCACGTCCTCCCGGGCCGCGACGCGCTCGCCGCGACCGCCTTCGAGGACGCCGCCAGGAGGGCGAGGGGCAAGTGACAGAAGCGTGACAAACGCCGTCTCGCGACACGACCGGCGATGTCGCGGGAAAAGCGACGCAGAGGGCCGCGAACCGTCAGGCGCGAACGGCCCACCGAGGAATAAGAAGCACTTATACGGAACGAGGGAGAGGAGGCAAGTCGATGGCGGAAAAGAAGGACAGCTCTCAGCGACTTCAGGAGGTCATGAAAAGGGCGATGGAGGCGTCGAAGGAGCGCTCTGCGCGAGAAGCGGCAGAGGCACAGACCCGGTACACCATCGAAATCCCCTCGCAGAAGCTCGTCATCTACGACCGCCAGCTTGCAGACATCACCATCCGACGTCTCAAAGACGTGGGAGTCCGCGGGTCATACCGCGCGACCAAGGCATAGAAAGGAACTGGAATGAACCCGGTACCCACACTCACCAGCGACCAGCGCAGGGAAAACCTCAGCAAGGCCATGGCGGCCCGCTCCGAGCGCCACCAGATGCTCATCAACGTCAAGCGCGGAAGTCTCTCCGTCCCCGACTTCATCGGGATGGCGGGGACGAGCAAGGTCGCGGCCAACACTCGCGTCTTCGCGCTCCTGAAGGCCGCGCCCGGATACGGCTTCGCCAAGGCTCAGCGCGCCCTCAAGCAGATCGGGGTCTCCGAGACCAGGAGGGTCAAGGGTCTCGGCGCCCGCCAGATCAGGGAGATCTGCGACCTGTTCGGAGGTGCCGAATGAGCATCAACCAGGTATCCATGTCCGGCAACCTCGGGGCGGACGCCGAGCTCCGCTCGACCAGGGGCGGCACGCCCGTCCTCACGTTCGCCCTGGCGGTGAACGAGAGGGTGAAGCAGGCGGACGGCACGTGGGGAGACAGGGCGAGCTGGATCGACTGCGTCCTGTTCGGCGCTCGCGCCCAGGCTCTGGCGGACTGGCTCCGCAAGGGCAACAAGGTGGCCGTCCAGGGAAGGCTCCGCACCAGCACGTGGGAGAGCGACGGGGTGAGCCACAAGCGCACCGAGGTGGTCGTCGAGGAGGTCGACCTCATGACCGTCAAGCGGGACAGGCAACAGGGCACCGCGCAGAACGCGCCGGGCGTCTACGACGAGGACGTACCGTTCTAGGGGGAGAGATGTTCAAGACACTCAAGGCGCTGTTCAGGCGCGACGACAAGATTCCGAGCGACCGCTTCGACGCGGTTCGCGACCTCCGCGCGACGCTCCCGAGGGACAGCGCGGGCGTGACCCTGTTCCTGGACGACACGGTCTCCTATCGCGGCAAGCCCTACGAGGTCGTCGCCATGAGCCACAGGCAGAAGGTCGTCATCCGTAGGCACGGCGCGACGAGCGGGGGCCGATGGGTTCCCTCCCGCCTCGTGCGACTCAGCCACCACCACACCGACTAGGAGGAGACATGTTCGGACGAAAGATGCCGGCAAAGAACACGAGCGAGTTCCCGATGCCCGAGTACGCGCACGAGGGCGACGCGGGCTTCGACCTCAGGATCACGGAGACGGTCACGCTCCAGCCATTCGAGCGCGTCATCGTTGGGTGCGGGCTCGCGGTCGCCATCCCGAGCGGATGCGTCGGGCTGCTCTTCATGAGGTCCGGCATATCGGCGAAGCACGGGGTCACGCTCTGCAACTCCGTCGGGGTCATCGACTCCAGCTATCGCGGCGAGATCGGCGCGGCCCTCGTGAACAACAGCCACGAGACCGTCACCCTCGAGGCGGGCGAGCGCATCTGCCAGCTCGTCGTCATGCCCTACGTCCCGTGCGAGCTCGTCCCCGTCGAGGACCTGATCGAGACCGAGCGAGGCGCCGGCGGCTTCGGCTCGACCGGGACGGAGTAGGGTGAGGCCATGACGCTCGCCAGGGAATACTTCGAGGGCATACGCTCAGAGCGCGTCAAGATCTCCAAGACCGAGGAGATGCTTGAGCGCATGGCGGAGCGCGAGGCGGCCAAGGCGCAGAGCTACGAGATCGGCAGAGGCTCGGGCGGCACGACGGTCTCCGACGCCATCGACCGGCGCATCGACATGGAGGGCAGGCTCAAGAAGCGCGCCGCGAACCTCCAGAAGGACATCGACGAGGCGCTTGTCGTGCTCTACGGTGCGGACAACAGGGGCGGCCTTGCAAAGCTCAAGGGGAACAGGTACGCCGACGCGATCTGCATGTACTACTTGCAGGCCGAATCGTGGGATGACATAGCCGACGTCATGCAGAGCTCCAAGCGGTGGTGCCAGCAGCTATGTTGTGCAGGTTTTGTGTTCATTGACAAGCTGGGCTGGGCGAATGTGAAAAACGCCTGATAAATGCATGTTCGCATTTGTTCGTCGTTTGTGCTAGATTTCGGTATCAACAGGAGTGTGTCGAGGGCCGCGCGGAGAGATCCACGTGGCCCTCGTGCGTTCGAGGGGAGGCGCCGTGAGGATCCCTGGCGACCGCCCGCTCGAGTCCTGGATACGCGACCTCATGGAGCACGACAGGCTCTACGCCTTCTACCAGTCCGACGACTGGCAGGAGCTGCGCGACGCGGTGATGCTCGACCACAACTACGAGTGCGAGATGTGCGCGGCCGAGGGAAGGTACGGGCGGGCCGACACGGTCCACCACGAGCACGAGGTCAGGCGCGAGCCTTCCATGGCGCTGACAAGGTTTGTGACAACAGATGATGGTGAGAGGCGCGAGGTGCTTCATCCCCTTTGCAACCACCATCACAACGTGGTTCACAAGCGCACGTACTCAGAGCTGCGGAAACAAAGGACGCAAAGCAAGGACGAGCGCTCGAACCTACGCGAAGAGATCTGGTAGACACCCCCCGTACCCCATATGGGGTCAATTTGGGGGTTATTTGCAACGTTAGGGGGAATCCGACTGTCGGATTTTTTCTCCTACAACCGAAAAACGGAACCGGAGGCGATGGAGGGCCATGGCACGACCGAGGGACCCCACTGCGCTCAAGGTAGCGCGCGGGAAGGCGCACATGACCAAGAGCGAGATCGAGGAGGGGCTGAGCCGCGAAATCTACGCCGCAAACGGTGAGATTACGGCGCCGGACTGGCTCCAGGGCGAGGCACGGGAGATCTTCGACCGCGAGGCGGCCTACATGAGGCGAGTGAACGTCGCCGCAGGCGTCGCGATCTACGGGGAGACCGACGTCGAAGGGCTCGTGACGATGGTCACGAGCTACGTCCGGATCAACGAGTACCGCAAGCGCGAGGAAAAGGCGCGGGAGCTGGAGAGCAAGCAGAAGTACAACTCGATGAAGAACAAGGAAGCGGCAACCTACGAGCGCTTCAGGCGCCTGCTCAAGCTCGACCCATCGTCCCGCGTCGACTTCGCGGGGCTGAAGGGCGGCGCGGATGGCGGCCAGCAAGACGCGTACGCGAACATCTAGGGCGCGGCGCCACAAGCAGATCCGGTGCAAGCGCATCACCGAGTACATGCGCATGGTCGAGACCGGCCGCGTCCGCTCCTGCGAGCGCCAGAAGAAGCTCATGGCGTACGTCCGGCGCGTCTTCGCCGAGGAGGAGCTTTTCATCGACACGGAACGGCTCGAGAAGTACGAGGGCATGCTCGTCTTCTTCCCGTTCCACGAGCTCTTCCCCTGGGAGTGGTTCGTTTTCACCCTCTTCATGTGCACGTTCCGCGCGGACGGGCAGCCGAGGTGGGACGAGCTGATCGCCGTGCTCGGCAGAGGCGCGGGAAAGAACGGCTTCATCTCGTTCATCTCGTGGTGCCTGATGACCAAGGCCAACGGCATCCAGTTCTACGACGTGAACATCGTCGCAAACAGCGAGAAGCAGGCGGAGACCTCGTTCCTGGACGTCAAGCGCATCCTCGACGCAGACCGGCAGGTCTGGAAGCGCATGTGGGAGTGGAACAAGACCGACATCACGAACAAGTCGACGCTATCGACGCTGCGCTACCTCACGAGCAACGCCGACACCAAGGACGGAGGCCGCCCCGGGCTCGTCGTCTTCGACGAGGTCCACATGTACAAGCAGTGGAAGATCGTCGAGATCATGACCACCGGCCTCGGCAAGGTCGACCACGGCCGCACCGCCTACATCACCTCGATGGGAGACGTCCGCGAGGGCGTGCTCGACTCGCTCATCGCAGACTGCGACGCCATCCTCGACGGCAAGGAGGACGACGCCGGGCGCCTCCCGTTCGTCTGCACGCTCGACAGCGCCGACGAGGTCCACGACGAGGCCAACTGGGAGAAGCCGAACCCCTCCTGGCGGTGGAAGCCGGAGACGTTCAAGGCCAAGATGCGCAAGGAGTACGCCAAGTGGCTGAAGAACCCGACCGGCGGCAACGCCTCGTTCATGACCAGGCGCATGGGCATCCCGCAGGGTGACCGCGACTTCGACGTCACGAGCTACGAGAACCTGCTCAGGGCGAGCCGCGAGATCCCCGACATGCGCGGCAGGCGCTGCGTGCTCGGCCTGGACATGGCGCGCAAGGACGACTTCGTCAGCGCGTGCCTGCTCTTCCCCGAGCACGGCGAGGACGGGGACAGCTACTACGCGATACACCACTCCTGGCTGTGCCGCAGCTCCCGTGACTGGGAGCGCATCGACGACCAGGTCAAGGCATACGCGGACGAGAGGCCGGACATCCTCACGATCGTGGACGACGTCGAGGTCCCCTCGAGGCTCGTCGGCGACTGGATCTACGAGGCGAGCGGCGAGTACGGGATCGAGATGGCCGCGTGCGACTTCTACCGCTACGACGCCATCCGCGACGTGCTCGAGGACCTTGGGTTCAGCGCCAAGGAGAAGACGGTCGTCTTCGTGCGGCCGTCCGACCACATGCGCATCCAGCCTGTCATCAACAGCGCCTTCCTGACGGGGCGCATCGCGTGGGGCGACGACCGCCTCATGCGCTGGTTCTGCAACAACACGAGGCTCACGCCTTTCCAGAACAGCAACTACAAGTACGAGAAGAAGGAGGCTCGCGGGCGCAAGACCGACGGCTTCATGGCGCTCGTCGCCGCGTTCTGCGCGGTGGGGAGCCTGCCGGACGACGCCGCCGAGTACGAGCTCCCGGAGGCTTTCACGTGGTAAGGAAGGGAGGCCAGGTGAGCTTCATCGACGACATCGCTTCGTTCTTCGGCTATATCGTGCGCGACTCCGAGATCGTGCCGGCGTCCGGCGCGAGCGACCCCAGCCTGACGGCGAGGAGCTTCGCCGCCCGGCGGATGGCGATGTACATCGCCGTCTCGTACGTGTCCAACGCGCTCTCGATGTGCGAGATCAAGACGTACGAGGGCGGAAGGGCGGTCAAGGGCGACCTCTACTACGCCCTCAACATCGACCCGAACCCCAACCAGTGCGGATCTGCGTTCATCAACTCGCTCGTCGAGCACTACTTCTACGACGGCCACGCGCTCATGGTGCAGCCGTCGAGGTTCAGGAACGACTTCTACATCGCCGACAGCTTCGGCATCGACGAGGTCCCGCTCGGCGAGAACGTCTTCTCCGGGATCTCGGTCGAGGGGCAGGGCATCGCGGCCAAGCTCAAAGCGACAGACTGCTGCTACTTCCGGCTCGAGTCGCACGAGGTCAAGGCGATCGTCCACGACATGTACGGCGAGCTCGGCGAGCTCCTGGCGTACGCGATGGCGAGCTACAAGAACGCCAACGGGGAGAAGTTCACGCTGACGCGCGGACACCCGCCCGGGGGCAAGCGCTCCGACGAGAAGGAGTCTGCGGCCGAGGTCAACGAGAGGCTGCACAGCTTCCTGACCAACCCCAACGGCGTCCTGCCGCTCTACACGGGGCAGGAGCTCGAGCGCGTGAAGCCGGTCTCGACGGGGTCGAGCAACGACGTCATCGCCCTGCGCAAGGACATCTTCGAGACGACCGCCAGCGCGTTCAAGATCCCGCAGTCGATGATGTACGGCAACATGACCAACACCAACGACGTGGTCAACCAGTTCATCACGTTCGGGGTGGACCCCCACGCCGTGATGATCAGCAAGGAGCTGACCCGGCGCTTCTACGGGGGCGACGCGTGGCAGGGAGGCTCGAACCGCGTCGAGGTGGACACCTCGAAGCTCGTACACACCGACATGTTCCAGGTCGCCGACAAGGCCGACAAGCTCCTGGCGAGCGGCCTCTTCTCCATCGACGAGATCAGGCAGCCCCTCGGGGCCGACCCGCTCGGCACCGACTTCTCCAGTGCACATTGGGTGACCAAGAATTACACGCTGATTCAGGACGCCCTTGCGCAACTCATGGCAGGAACCGCGAACGAAGGAGGTGAACAATGAGCAAGAGCAACAGGCGGTACTTCTCGCTCGTGAGGAGCGGCACCACGGCGGAGCTCGACATCTACGGGGACATCACCTCGTGGCCCTGGCTCGAGTCCGACGTGAGCGCCTACAACCTCTCGCAGCAGCTCGCGCAGCTCGACGACGTCACCGAGATCAACGTCAACATCAACAGCTACGGCGGCGAGGTCGCCGAGGGTCTGGCGATCTACAACGCCCTCATGCGCCACCCCGCGCGGGTGACCACCCGATGCGACGGCTTCGCGTGCTCCATCGCGAGCGTCATCTTCATGGCGGGCGACGAGCGCGTCATGAACCAGGCGTCGCTCCTCATGATCCACAACGCGTGGACCTACGCGAGCGGCGACGCGAACGAGCTGCGCAAGCAGGCGGACGACCTCGACACCATCACGGGCGCCTCCAAGGCCGCCTACATGGGTCGCGTGAGCATCACCGAGGACGAGCTCGCGGCGATGATGGACGAGGAGACGTTCATCACGCCCGAAGACGCCGTCTCGATGGGCTTCGCCACCGCGATCGAGGGCGAGGAGCCCGAGAACGTCTCCCAGTCCGCCCGCCGCGCCGTCTTCATGCGACTCACCGACGAGGACGAGGACGATGACGGCACCGAGGACGGGGATGAGACCGGCGAGGGACAGGGCGACGACCCCGACGACGCCGCCACGGACGACGACCCCGCCGACAGCCCGGGCGACGATGACCCGGAGGCCGCCGAGGACCCCGGCGAGGCCGGGGAGAAAGACCCCGACGACGAGGAAGACGACGAGGAAAGCGACGACAAGGACGCCGGGGGCGCGAAGGCTTCGGCCGCGAGCGCGCTCGCCGCGTTCCTCAAGAAGACCCTCTAGAGAAGGAGATCTAAAAATGCCCATGACCATCAACCGCTCCGGCTCCGCCGAGCGCTTCGCCCAGGCGCTCATCAGCAACGACGCCGAGGGCATCACCCAGAGCTGGGACGACTGCATGCAGGAGATCGCGCGATCCGTCGCCGAGGACTACGAGCGCATGCACGGCGACGCCGACGCGGCCATCCTCGCGCAGCGCGGCTACCGCCAGCTCACCCAGGAGGAGACCTCCTGGTACCAGAAGTTCATCGACGGCGCCAAGGGCACGAAGCAGGCGTTCATCGACATCTTCACCAACGAGGGCGACGACGCCTTCATGCCCGAGACGATCATCGAGGACGTCTTCAAGCACCTCGAGCAGGACCACCCCATCCTCAGCCGCATCAAGTTCCAGTACGTCGGCTACTCCACCAAGTGGATCATCGACGACAGCGCCACCCAGAAGGGCGCCTGGGGCCGCATCGACGCCAAGATCACCGAGGAGATCGAGGGCGGCCTCAAGATCCTGGACCTCACCCAGAAGAAGTACACCGCCTTCGTCGTGATCCCGCTCGCGATCATCGACCTCGGCCCCGTGTGGCTCGACTCCTACATCCGCCGCGTCCTCTACGAGGCCATCGCCATGGGCACCGAGGACGCCATCGTCAACGGCACCGGACTGAACATGCCGTGCGGCTTCATGTACAAGCCCAACAGCTCCTTCAGCTCCAGCACCGGCTTCACCGCGCAGGACGCGCAGAAGGTCACCTCCTTCGAGCCCGCGTCCTACGGCGCGCTCGTCGCAAAGCTCGCCAAGACCCAGACCGGCAAGCAGCGCAAGTTCAGCAAGGTCCAGCTCCTGTGCAGCATGACCGACTACCTCACCAAGATCATGCCTGCCACGACCACCGTCACCGCCGACGGCACGGGCTACGCCCGCGACCTCTTCCCGTTCCCGACCGAGCCTCTGATCTGCAACGCCGTGCCCTCCGGCAAGGCGGTGCTGTGCCTGCTCGACGAGTACACCCTCGCCGCCGGCAGCCGCCGCAACGGCGTCACCGAGTACGACGACTCCCTCGGGTTCCTGGACCACACGCGCGCCTACCGCAACGTCAACTACTTCGACGGGCGCCCCTACGACGACACCTGCGCCGTCGTCCTCGACATCTCCGAGCTCGACCCGGCCTACATCACCGTCAAGGTCGCCGGCCAGGTCCAGACCTCCGCTGAGGTCACCGAGCTCCCCACCGCCTAGGCGGTGACGGCGCATGGCAGGTGAGGAGAACGCAACGTCCCTCGAGGCGGTGAAGCGCAAGCTGCGCATCACCTACTCCGACGCCGAGACCGACGCCCGCGTGCGCGAGATCGCGGAACAGGCCGAGGGCGAGCTCCGGTTCGCCCTCGGCATCCCCGACGACCAGAACCCGTTCGAGAAGCCCGGCGCCGAGTCCGGGCTCCTGCTCAACCTCTGCTTCTACGAGTGGAACGACGCGGGCGACGAGTTCTGGTCCAACTACGAGGGGAAGGTCGCCCAGTGCCGGGAGAAGTGGACGGTGATGGCGTTTGCTAAGGAAAACGAGGGCGATGACGTCGTTCAATGACGGCGTCCTCGACGTCTACCGAGACAAGGACATCAAGACCCCGTTCGGCGCCAAGGTCAACGCCCGCTCCGTCGACGACCTCGAGTTCGTCGTCAGGCTCGCCTACAAGGCTCAGGCGATCAGGGACCAGGACTTCACGTTCGCCGAGCGCCACGGCATGGTGCTCTCCATGAAGGTGAAGACGCATCCCGTCCCCCGCGTCGACGCGGAGTGCAGGGCGGTCATCGGGGGGAACATCTACGACATCTCGCACATCGACCGGACGACGAACGAGATGTACCTGTACCTGGAGGGAGGTGCGCCATTTGGAGGACGAGACCCTGACGCTGATCAAGCGGGCGCTCGATGAGCGCTACGACCGCGTCTACTACGGCACGGCCGCCGACCACCCGAAGGACGAGCCCTGGAACTACGTCGTCTTCTCGCGCGAGAGGACCAGCTTCGCGGCGAACCTCTCCGGCACGTCGGAGGTCTACATCGTCGCTGTCGTGCGCGAGGGATACGTCCCGACTGGGACGCTCGAGGAGGTCGTCGGGGCTATGTCGGCGATACCGGGCATGAAGCCCCTCGCGTCGTCGGACGCCGAGTACGACTACGACGTCAAGCCGAACACCAGGAGCACGGTCGAGATGATGACCGTGCGCTTCGTCAAGGGCCGCAAGAGATGAGCGCCGGCGTCCTCGAACTCGACGCCAGCCAGGTCGAAGCCCTGGCGAGCGCCGTGTCCGGGTACGGCGAGCGCGCCGAGGAAGCGATCAACGAGGTCTTGCACGACGAGGCGGGCCCGCTAATCTACCGGAGGATAAACCCTCTCATCCACCCGTCGGGCAGGACCTTCAAGGGGCACCGCGCGTCGGCGACGGTGTCCGACTGGGCGTCCTACGACACGACGAGGAACCTCGAGGTGACGGTCAGGGCCGACGCGAGCCACCGGTACCTCTACTTCCCCGACGACGGCGGCACGACCGTCCGCCACCAGGGGAACCAGCAGTTTTTCAAGCGAGGAGGCGAGTCCGCGACCCCGGAGATCGTGGAGCGGTGCCTCCGCGTGCTAACCAAGGATTGGAGCTGACATGACAGCGATTTCCACGACGGTCTTCAGCGAGTACGAGGTCCGCCACATGAACGTCATCATGCCCGACATGAGCATCGGGTCGATCAAGTGCATCGGGCAGGTCGAGGAGGAGGCCGAGGTCCGCGTCGTCACCAAGAAGTGCCGTGGCGTGGTCGCCAAGTCTCGCACGCGCGGGACGGGTTCCGGCACCCTCAAGCTGACCGGCCACATCCCCCACGAGCTCTACATCAAGCTGCACAACATGGACAGCGAGGCGAACCTCAAGGAGGGCGTCTCCGCGTACGGCAAGAACTCGATCCACCCCGTCGTCTGCATCACCGCCGACGTCTTCGACGAGGACGACGTCGAGAAGTTCAAGGCGTACCCCGTCTGCACGGTGTCCACCGGCCCCGCCCGCACCGTCGAGAACGGCGCCGAGGAGGTCGCCGAGGTCGAGATGGAGATCGCCTTCAGCCCCGACGACTACGGCGACGGCATCTACGAGGCGCTCGCCGAGGAGCTCGACCCCACGCTCAAGAGCCAGTGGATGGAGGGCTTCACGCCCGCGCTCGTCCGCGACGAGGAGGCGTAGGGTGGCCGCTGAGAAGGTGCGCGCGGTCGTCCTGAGGAGCTTCCGCGACAAGCGCACGAAGAAGGTTCACGAGCAGGGCTCCGTGATCGAGGTCACGCGCCGCCGCTTCGAGGAGATCGTGGCGACGGACCCGACCCTCATCAAGGAGGAGCAGTAACGACGGAGCGAGGGGGAGCGAGCCTCCCCCTCGCGCACATTTGGAGGACGAATGAAACCTGTCAACGGTGGCCCCGTCAAGCTGAGCACGTCCGTCGACTTCGAGCTCGCCGACGGAACCCACGTGCCGCTCACGTTCACCTGGAGCTGCATGATGCAGATCGAGGCCGGAGCCAAGGACGTCTACAAGCGATTCTCGCGCGCCTTCATGGCGGGCGAGCTCATGGACAGCATCATCACGGCCGCGACGTCCGTCTACGTCGCCTACCTCTGCGGCTACATCGTCAACAACGGGAGCATGCAGGGCTGCATGAGCGAGCGCGAGTTCCTGGACGCCATGCCCCAGGACTTCGGCCGCGCGGCGAAGGTCATCGGCGAGGTCTTCTTCCCAAAAGGGACGGAGGATTCCGAGAACCTTTCCTAGAGCGCACCGAGCGCCTTAAGCGGAAGCTGCGCGGCAAGCGCAGCAGGCGCCACGACGTGCCGGACTTCCACATAGCGACGGTCGAGGACGCCTACGCCTACTACGTCCTCGTGCTCGGGATCTCCGAGGGGATCTTCTGGCACGCGGACGTCGCCTTCCTTCGGGAGGTCGCGGCAAACAAGAACGCGTACGACTCCTGGCTCCAGGCGGAGCGCGAGGTCATGAGATTGGAGGCCGAGAAGCGGCATGGCAAGCGCAAAAAACGAGGCTAAGATCCGATTCACGGCCGACACATCGGATTTCAACAAGCAGATCAAGAGCGCCGACAGCGCCATGCGCGAGCTCAGGAGCGAGCTCAGGCTCAACGCGACCCAGATGAAGTCCTCCGGGGCTTCGGTCGAGGCGCTGACCGAGAGCAAGAGGATCCTCGAGGCTCAGGAGCAGGCGCTCGCGCAGAAGGTCGACGCGCTCAGCGGGAAGCTCGAGGCGGCGAAGAGCATCTGGGGCGAGAACTCCACGGAGGCTCAGCGCTACGCCACGCAGCTCAACAACGCCCGCGCGCAGCAGGAGAACGTGCGCGCCGCCATCGAGCAGGCGAACCAGGCCATCGAGGAGCAGACGAGGGCTGAGTCGGACGCGCGAAGCGCCTACGGGCGCCTGACGGCCGAGATCTCCCAGCAGCGGTCGCACGTGGACCAGCTCGAGCGAGCCTACGCCGACGCGGTGCTGACCTACGGCGAGAACTCGCGCGAGTGCCAGGAGCTCAGGACCGAGCTCTCGAGGGCGAGCGCCGAGCTCCGCGAGAGCGAGTCGCGCATGGACCGCGCCGAGCGCTCGGCGCGCGACCTAGCACGCGGGCTCGACGACGCCGGGGACTCCGCGGACGACGCCGGGATCTCGTTCGGCGAGCTCGCGGGCGCCGACTTCGTCTCGGACGTCGCCCAGGACCTCATCGGCACGCTCATGGGGCTCTCCGAGGAGACGGACGAGTACCGCGCGTCCATGACGCAGCTCAACAACACGTTCGAGTGGAGCGGGCGAAGCGCAGACGAGGCGCGCGACGTCTATCAGAACTTCCTCGGGCTGCTCGGGGACAGCGACGAGGCCGTCGAGGCCGCGCAGGACATGAACAACCTGGCGGACACGGGCGCCGACATCGACACCTGGTACAGCATCGCCGCCGGCACCGTGAGCGCCTTCGGGCAGGCTCTTCCCATCACCTCGCTCGTCGAGTCCGCCAACGAGTCGATCAGGTGCGGGCAGGTCGTCGGCGGACTGGCCGACGCCCTCAACTGGACGTCCATCAACGCCGAAGTCCTCAACACCAGGCTCGGGAGCGAGCACCCGGCGGCCATGGGAGCCTTCAACGCCGCCCTCGCCGAGGGCATGAGCAACGAGGACGCCATGAACGCCGCCCTCGCGGCGTGCAGCGACGAGCAGGAGCGCCAGCAGCTCGTCACCGCAGTCCTCGCGAGCCAGTACAGCGAGCTCGGCGACGGTTACCTCGACGCGACGAGCGACATCGACGAGGCGCGCCGCGCCTCCGACGACCTCAAGCAGGCGCAGGCCGACCTCGCCGAGAGGATCGCGCCCCTCAGGACGCTCGTGACCGAGTTCGCGGCGAACGGCCTCGGGTTTCTCAACGAGAACATGAGCGGGGTGGTGTCGGTCGTCATGGCCCTCGCCACCGCCTTCGTGGTGCTCAAGGGCGCCATGCTCATGCAGGGCGCTGCCAACCAGCTCGCGAGCCTCCTCAACTTCGTGAAGATGGGCATCGGCGGCCTCTCTCCGCCCATCCTCGTGGTGGCTGCGGCGCTTGCGGCGCTGGTAGGGATCTTCACCTGGGCTTACCAGGAGGTCGAGCCGTTCCGCGCCGCGATCGACCAGCTCGTCCTCACGTTCCAGCAGACCTTCGGCCCCATGATCCAGCAGCTCATGACGTACCTAGGGAGCGTCATGCAGCAGGCGATGCCCATGCTCGCCAGCTTCCTCACCACCTACGTGGTGCCGGCGATCCAGCAGTTCGCCGACTTCCTCGTGACGACGGTGTTCCCCGCGCTCCAGCAGTTCGCCAACTGGTTCACCGTGAACATCCTCCCGGTGCTCCAGCAGCTCTGGAACTTCGTCCTCACGAACATCCTCCCGCTGCTCCAGCAGTTCGCCGACTTCATCGTCACCACCGTGGTGCCGGCGCTCGGCAACCTCTGGAGCTGGTTCAGCGCGAACATCCTCCCGGTGCTCCAGCAGATCTGGAGCTTCTTCGTCGCGAACATCCTCCCGATTCTCGGGCAGTTCGCCAGCTTCGTCCTCGGGACGGTCGTCCCGGCCCTCGGGGACCTCTGGACGTGGTTCAGCAACAACATCCTCCCGGTCCTGAGCGACGTCTGGAGCTTCATCAGCTCTAACATCCTGCCGGTCTTCTCGTCCCTCGCCGGGTTCGTGACCGGAACGGTCGTGCCGGCGCTCCAGAGCCTGTGGAGCTGGTTCAGCAACAACATCCTCCCGATCGTCCAGGACGTGGGTGACAAGGTCAAGTGGCTCGGCGACCGATTCAACGACGTCGCCAACTTCATCGGCGGGCTCAAGATCGAGTTCCCGCACTTCGACCTGCCTCACCTGAAGTTCTCGGGCGAGTTCTCGCTCATCCCGCCGAAGGTTCCGAGCTTCTGGATCGAGTGGTACGCGAAGGGCGCCGTGCTGAACAAGCCGACGATCTTCGGCTCGAACGGCGGGCACCCCATGGTCGGCGGAGAGGCGGGGCCGGAGGCGGTCGCGCCGATCAGCGTCCTCCAGGGGTACGTCGCGGACGCGGTCGCGGCAGCGGACTCCCGTGGCGCCGACATGATCTGCGACGCGATAGAACGGCTCGCCGACCGCGTGACCGTGCTCGAGGTCAACGGGCGCGAAATCGCCACGGCGATCGCCGGGGACTCCGACCGCGTCGCCGGAAGGCGGCAGAACCTAGCGACAAGGGGGCTCGCGCTATGACGTGCACCAAGTCGAGCTGCCTCAGCGGCTTCACCATCGACGGAACCCACATCTCGCGCGACCTCGGCTTCGCCATCTCAGGACGGGAGCTCAGCGCCCCCGTCCTGAAGTCTGCGCGCAAGACCGTTCCGTTCACGAACGGCTCGTACGACTTCTCGATGATCTACGGGCAGCTGTTCTACGAGGACCGCGAGCTCACCTACTCATTCGACGTCATCGGGTGCTCGAAGGAGGTCGAGGCGGAGGTCGCGCGGCTTCTCGGGTACCTGTCCTCAATCCACGAGGCGGACATCCACGACGACGACCGCCCCTACTACCACTTCAGAGGCTCTTACGGCGAGGCTGAGGTCGAATGGGACGAGAGCGGCGAGGCCGCCACCGTCACCGTCACGTTCCTCGTCTACCCGTTCCTGATCTCTGACGACGTCTGCGAGAAGCGGGTCGAGGTCGGAGACAACGTCATCGAGAACCACGGCCAGCCGGCGCGCATCACCGTCGTGCCGGACGGGACCATGACGATCCAGATAGGCGCGCTCAAGCAGACGTTCAGCGCCGAGACCGTCGCCGACATCGCCCTGGGGCACGGCGAGAACACGGTCAAGGTGACTGGCGGCGGCGGAGTCCTCAGGTGGCACGAGGAGGTGGTGTAGGTGTACCTGGTCACCCTGCGCATCGACGGGGTCCCGGTGATCGCCCACAGCACCTTCGAGAGGGTCGCGGACGCGAAGGTCGTCAAGGAGAAGAACGCCATCCCGTCCTTCGAGTTCAAGATCTACCCGGGCAGCAGGGCGTACGGCGCCATCACCCACTACACCACGACCGTGACGTGCCAGCGCATGAGCGACGGAGCGATGGAGTTTGAGGGCAGGGTCATCTCCGCTGTGCCCTCCATGGACTCGGACGGCTCCGTCTGCAAGGTCGTCACGTGCGAGGGTCTGGAGGGCTATCTCTGCGACTCCGAGCAGCCCTACACCGAGGAGAGGACCTGGGAGGGAGACGCCGAGCGCACGGGGCTCCAGGAGTTCGTCGACTACGTCCTGGACAACCACAACTCCCGCGTCGAACCCGAGAAGCGCGTGTACCGGGGCATCGTCGACGTCCCGACCTTCAAGACGACCGACAACGTCACCAAGGGCACGAACTTCGAGCGAACCTTCGACCTCTTCCAGGAGAAGATCGTCAAAGTCTTCGGCGGAGAGTGGAGGGTGAGGCGCGGCGACGACGGCCTGCTCTACCTTGACTACCGGGACATGCTTGGCACCGTGAGGGAGACGCCCATACGCGTCGGCCACAACATGGAGAGCGCGTCGCGCGAGCCCGACCCAGAGAGGCTTATCACGAGGCTCTACCCTCGAGGCGCCAAGCTGAAGCGCACAGAGAAGGACGAGGACGGCGCCGAGCGAGAGGTCGAGACCGAGGAGCGCCTGGGCATCGCCGAGGTGAACGGCGGGAAGCCGTACATCGACGACGAGAAGGCCATGGCCGACTTCGGCATAATAGAGGGGCACGCGGACTGGGACGACGTCACCGACCCGCTGAACCTCATGACGAAGGCCGAGGCGTGGCTCGAGGACAATAACGCCTTCCCGGTTTCGACCGAGGTGTCTGCGCTCGACCTGTCTCTCATAGGCATCGACCCAGACTCGTTCGCAATCTACGACTGGTACCCGTGCTACAACGACCTCATCGACCTCGACGAGAAGCTGGAGATCGTCAAGCAGACGATCGACATCAACGACCCGACGGCGTCGTCGTTCGTCCTCGGCGAGAGCACGCAGACCCAGTCGAACAAGATCGCCGCCCTCGAAGGTCTCGCCGGAGAGGTGGAGATCGTCAAGTCGCAGAGCCACACCACCGTCATCAACCTCGAGAACAGCATCCGCTACACCATGTCCGCCATCCAGGTGGCAGAGGACAGGATCGTCTCCACGGTGGGCGAGCAGATCGTCCAGACGACGGAGCGCATCGACGGCGAGATCACCGTCATCAAGTCACGCGTGAGCACCATCGAGCAGACGGCGACCCAGATCATCCTCGACGTGTCGGTCCTCGAGCAGTCCCAGAGGGAGATGAGCTCGCAGATCGCGCTCATGCCGGACCAGATCATCTCGACGGTCACCGAGGGCTACGAGGCTTACGTCGACGGCGAGATCAGGACGGTCAACACCGCCATCTCGGAGGTCGTCCAGAAGGCGGACAGCATCGAGAGCACGGTCCAGGGGCTCCAGGCGGCCTACGGCACGTGCACCACAGCCGCCGCGACCGTCGCGAAGACCGTGTCGGCGGCGAACTTCAGGCTCTTCAAGGGCGCGACGATCTCGGTCAAGTTCTCCTACGCCAACACGGCGGCCAACCCGACCATGAACGTCAACGGCACGGGGGCGAAGCGCATCGTCGACAGGTACACGAACTCCGAGGTCACCTGGAACGCCGGCGACGTCCTCTCCTTCGTGTACTCGGGCACCTACTGGTACATCTCCGACTGCGGCTCGAAGTCCCAGATCAAGCAGCTCCAGGACAGCATCACTCTCAAGGTGAGCAAGGGCGACGTGTCGAGCCAGCTCTCGGTCGAGAGCAGCGCGATCAGCATCACGTCGAACCGCTTCTCGTGGAGCAGCACCTACTCGTCAATGACGAAGTACGGGGCGCTCACGTGCACGAGCGGCAAGATCGGCGGATTTACCATCAGCTCGTCCTCGATCTACAACGATCTGATGACGTTGTCGTCCAACGGCCTCACTCTCTATGACACGCCCAGCGGTGGCACAAAGGAGCTGATGGGCGGCATCGGAACGAACAACTACACGGGAAACCCGAACATCAACGGCCTCGTCTTCGATCTGGAGACGCAGGGAGACTACATGACATGGGCTTCCAGGATGAAGTCGAGCGACACGAGCTACACCTACCGGCTCCTCTACACGCGCACCGCCTTCTCGTCCTACGCCGCAGATTCGCTGAACGTTTCGTGCCGGCTCGACGTCTGGAGCGAGAGCTACTGGCACAACTGGACCGCGCACGATTTCTGGTTCGACGTGGAGAGCGGGGGCGCGGACGGTGGAAAGACATTGACCACCGGATCGGGCTCGTCGCTCGGCACCATCAGATTGCAATCTCCGAGCGGTACCTACTGGGACGTCAACGTGAAGCACGGAATCATCTGCTAGTGAAGGGAGGGGCGTGTGGAGGTTAGAAGTGTCGACAAGGACGGCCCAAAGCCAGAGCAGGCCACGGTTGACGAAACCGTCCCCGAGAGACGCGGGGCAGATCTGGAGGTAATAAACGACAAACTCGACATGGTGCTCAAGGCAATGGGATTATCTTACGAAGGGAAATGACATGATTAAGAGCCTGCACGTCTCCCAGGCCGAGGCTGCTAGCATGGCCACTTCGGTCGAGCCGTTTTGTGACGATCGTGGGCTGCTCGGGTTCGCTTGCGCGAGGAACATGCGCAAGCTCGCCGACGCCTGCCTCGAGTACATCAAGATCAGGGATTCCGCGCTCAAGGAGTTCGGCGAAGGCGTGATCGACGCCAACAACCGCGTCGTTGGGTACCGCATCGGGCCCGAGAGCGAGGGGTGGACCCGCTTCAAGGATAGGATGGAGCCCTTCGACGGCCTGGAATGCGACGTGGAGATCATGACGGTGCCTGCCTCAGAGGTCATCGGCAAGATCTCCGGCCGCGAGTCTCTGACCATCGACTGGATGATCGAGGAGGTCGACGGCGCATGATCTACCCACTCAGGGTCGACGACAGGGTCATCTCCCACCCCATGCACGACGACGTCATCCAGAATGGCATCGAGTCTGACTCCATCCAGGTATCGTTCGACGGCGAGTGGATCAACCTGGGAACTTGCCGCGCGGTCTTCGCAAACAGCGAGGCGACCGTCGCCGTGCTCTTCAGCGCAAAGGCATCGGTTACCATCGACATCCCATGGGAGGTGTTGGAGCGCCCCGGATGCCTTTACGTCACGTTCGTCGGCTACCCGTCGAGCGACAGCCGAATCGTCACGCGCATGATGGATCGACCATTCAAGGTGGCGCCGAGCGGCCGCATCGAGGGCGACGAGGAGCGCGAGCCGACGCTCGACGAGGCGGCGGTCATCCTCGAGGCGGTGCGCCAGGCGCTCGAGGACGTCGAGAAGACCAACAAGGAGATCGACTCTGCCGAGTCGGCGAGGGCCACAGCCGAGAAGACGAGGCAGTCCAACGAGTCGACGCGCCAGAAGAACGAGACGTCGCGCGTCGAGGAAGAGAAGAAGAGGGCTGAGGCCGAGAAGGATAGGTCTACGGCTGAAACCTCAAGGGCGAGCGCAGAGGAAGGGCGCGCGAGCGCGGAGAAGGAACGGCAAGGCAACGAGTCGGGACGGCAGAAGAGTGAGGCCGAGCGAGCGGAGAGCGAGGGATCACGCGCCGAGGCGGAAGCCATCAGGGCAAGCGAGTTTGATGCCCTAAAAAGCCAGTTCTCCGCATCCGTCTCCGCCTCGAACGCGGCGACGCTCGAGGCGAAAGCGGCGGCCGCCAGCGTCGACGAGGCGATTAGAGAGGCCATCGGCAGGGCGTCCTCGATCGGCGACCAGAGCAAGGCAATCGACACCCTCGCCAGGAGCGTGTGCACGAGCGGGATCTTCGTGAGCGGAGCCTGGTACGTGAAGGCGTCTTCAGTGTCGTTCGGGCAGGGAAGGCTGACCGTGCACGGGTCAGGGCTCAGCATGGGGCGCATGCTGCTCCCATCCACCCGATGCCAGGCGTCGAGGGCGCTTGAGATCGCTCGAGACGCGCTGTCGACATCTACGGAGCTCGCCTCGATCGTATCCGTTATCACTTCGAGCATCGACGCCATCGTCGATAGCCTGAAGACGCTCGCCCGACACGCCGGAAGCTACCCGTTCCGGATCGGGAAGTCAATGTACGTGCGAGGGGTTACTTACTCCTCGAACCGGCTGACCATGCCGACCGCATCTTACGAGGGCGGTCGCATGAAGATCTCGGACATGTAACTTTAGCCAGCAGAAGGGAAGACCAATGGCAACAACCTACGAACTTAACGAGTTCATCGACGACGAGGGTAACATCTACGACTTCTCCGACGACGAAGCCCGGCGCATCGCCTCGAGCGCCCTCGACCTCGCCGAGGAGACGCGGCTTGCGGCGAACGGCATCGGCGAGATCTGTGAGGACTACGTCTGGCTCGGCGAGAACATCGCCACCAAGTTCGCCGAAGAGATCGGGTCCACCGACCCGATCACCTGGCTCAAGCAGCGGGCCGCCGACGGCGACTTTGACGGGCTCGAGATCGGCATGTACCTGCCGGTCACCCTCAACGACGGCAAGAACACCCAGATGAAGTACCAAATCGCGGGATTCGACCAGTATTACGGGGTCGGCGACACGGTCAACGGGCACATGATCACGCTCGTGCCCGCCATCGTCTACCCCGAGAACGTCAAGTTCAACGCGACCAACGACAACAACGGGTCGGCGGAGGAGACGACGCCCTGGCGCAACAGCGACCTGTTCGAGTGGATGAACACGACGTTCTACAACTACCTGCCCGCAGCGTGGAAGAGCGCGCTCAAGGACATCCGCGTCTACCAGGCCATCCGCTACTCCGAGAGCGGCAAGCTCACCGACGACAACGGCGGCGCTTGGATTAGCCTCGGCAAGGTCTGGGCACCCTCCGAGATCGAGGTGTGGGGCTCCGTGCGCTTGTCCTCCCCGCACAACAAGCCGACGCTCATCGCGTGCACGGACAGGAAGCTCCCGATTTTCGAGAACGGGCGCACCGTCATCCGCTCCCGCGCCTACTGGTGGGGGCGTTCCGTTGCGGCTGGTTCTTCGACCTACGCCTGCGGTGTCAGCTACTACGGCGGTTCGTACTACACTGCCGCGTCGTATGCCTCCGTCCGGGCTTTGCCGTGCTTCCACATTGGCTGATACAATCAGCCAAGTGCCCGACGCCCCATGCGCCCCGCCTCGCGCGGGGCGCTCTGGTAAGGATAGGAGGCGGTTGTGAGCAACGTGCTCAAGAGGAAGCGGAACGTCAGCGACCGCGAGTTTTACGCGAACGCCATAAGGATCAGGGTCGAGGTGACCAAGCTCGTGTGCTCGGAGTCGGTCGTTCCGAAGAAGTACCGGCTGATACTGGGCGTGCCCATGGTGCAGACCGCGAAAGACCTCGTTGACGACGTGGTTCGCGCCGACTCGTTCTACCCGAACACGGCGCACGGCGTACTGTGGAGGCGTCACTACCTGACGCTCGCCATAGCAGACTGCCACCGCCTGGTACAGGACGCGCAGACTCTGAAGGACATCGGCCTGTCCGTCAACCTCAACCGCATGATCGACCTGGCTGACATGATCGACCGGGAGATCGCGCTGCTGAAGGGGACTAGGAAGTCGACGCGCCTCACCGGGGACGCCACGATAGCCGAGCGCATCGAGCGGGCGAGATCGGACATAGCCGAGCTTGAGGAGCTTGCGGACGACATCGCAGGATCGAGACCGAGCATAGGGTAGAATCGCATGGTGCGTTACGGCTTGCATAGCGCGCCAACTGGTGGGAGCGTTCCGTTGCGGCTGGTTCTTCGACCAACGCCTGCAATGTCAGCAACAACGGCAATTCGAACTACAATGCCGCGTCGAATGCCTCCATCCGGGCTTTGCCGTGATTCCATGCCATGGGCCAGACCGAGTAGGCGGCGAGCCGAAAGCGGAGCCCCAGTGGAAGGAAGCCGTGACCTTCGGGCGAGAGCCCGTGAATATGGGCCCTGCGGGCGGCGGCGGACGCTGCTTGCATGGCGGCGGCCAGGATGCCGGCCGCCGTTTCATGCCGTCGTACCAAGCGGATGTCTGGGCATTCATTGCGATCCGTGCAGGGCCCGTTCCTTTGGAGGTGACGTGTGAACTCTGAAGAGCGACGCGCTGCCAGGAGGGAGAGGCGCGAGGAGAAGAGGGCGGCGAAGCGAGCCGCGAGGATCGAGCGGTGCACCCTCGAAGAGGTCGCCGACATGAACTCCCTGTACAGGGCGCAGCGCCAGGCCGCGCGAGGGGTCAGCTGGAAAGCCTCGACGCAGAGGTACCAGATAAACTGGCTTCTCAACATCAATCGAACTCGCAGGGACCTTCTTGCCGGCAACGACGTGCGCAGGGGGTTCCATGAGTTTGACGTCTTCGAGCGAGGGAAGCTGCGCCACATATCGTCCGTTCACTTCTCCGAGAGGGTGATCCACAAGTCACTCTCCCAGAATGCCCTCGTACCCGCCATGACCCCGTCGCTCATAGACCGGAACACGGCGAACATGAAGGGGAAGGGTCTGTCCTACGCGCTTAAGAAGCTCAAGAAGGATCTAGCCGACCACTACCGAGAGCACGGCAGTGACGGGTACGTCCTGCTCATGGACTACTCAGGCTACTTCGCGAGCATCGACCACGGCGGAGTGAAGAAGCTCGTCAGGAAGCACCTTGACGACCCGCGCCTCATCGCCCTGTCCGACTCCCTCATCGACTCTCAGGGTGAGCGCGGCCTCGGGCTCGGGAGCGAGCCCAACCAGGTGTGGGCGGTCGCCTACCCGAACCCGATAGACCATTACGTGACGGAGCTGTGCCACGTCGAGGCGTACGGACGGTACATGGACGACTCCTACGCGATTCACGAGAGCAAGGACCACCTCAGACTCGTGGCGGCGTGCGTGGCCATACTGTGCGAAGACATGTGCATCGTCCCAAACCCAAAGAAGACGAGGATCGTCAAGCTGTCCAACGGATTCACGTTCCTCAAGAAGAAGATCTTCTACGGAGAAGACGGCAAGGTGGTGATGAGGCCGTGCCGAGAATCCATTACGCGGGAGCGCCGGAAGCTGAAGCGTCAGGCCGGCCTCGTATCCGAAGGCGTCATGAGCCTGGAGGACGTCACCCGGTCGTACCAGTCGTGGCGCGGGTCTCTCACCGGCTTGAGCGCCCAGCGGACCATGGAGTCGATGGACGCCCTGTTCCGCTCGCTTTTCAAAATCACGGAAGACCCCCCCCAGAGACCAAAAAACCGATAGCAGCGTTTATGAACCCCTCGCAAGAGGGGTTTTTCTTTAGGAGGGCAAATGGAACCTAAGACGATCGACGGGATCGACGCGGAGATCGCCGCGTGCAAGATCCTGCTCAACAACAGCGACTACCAGGCGATGAAGCACGCTGACGGCGCGCTCACCGACGAGGAGTACGCGGAGATGAAGGCAAAGCGCCAGGGATGGCGAGACACGATCAACGAGCTTGAGGCGCGGCGCATGTCCCTTGAGGCAAGCCTTGAGGGCGAGGTCGCGACCGAGGGACAGGGGAGCGAATGATGGATGAAACTGGGGCCGCACTCGTGGAGGCGGTCGAGCCCTACGGCCTTCTCCCGCTTCTCTTCATGGGAGCGGGGATAGCTGTCGTGGTGGTGCTTTGTGTCTTCATTCTGCCGACGTGGCGCAAGAACCTCGAGGCGCAGCAGGAGATCGAGCGCATTAAGGCCGAGGCGCAGATCGAGCTTGAACGCAAGCGGGAGGAGAGAAAGGCCGCAGACGCCGAGAGGCAGGCGCAGATGGACAAGGAGCGCGCTGAAATCGACGGGAGGAACGCCGTCACCACGGAGGGTCTGAAAACGTCGATAGACGCCATGCGCGCGACGCTCGACCGCAACAACGCGCTCCTTGAGGGGAGCCGCAGCGGCTCGGCGAAGATGGGCGAGACGGTCGAGGACACCAACCGACTCGTCACGGAGATCCACCACGTAATCGTCAAGTAGGAAGGACGAACAATGATCAACTGGACCATACGAGTCAAGAACAAGAACTTCTGGATGGCGCTCATCCCCGCCGTGCTCCTGCTCGCGCAGGTCGTGGCGGCGGTGTTCGGCTACCAGCTGGACCTCGGCGAGCTGGGCAACCGCCTGCTCGACGTGGTGAACGCGCTCTTCGCCGTGCTGGTGATCCTCGGCGTGGTCACCGACCCGACCACCGAGGGCGTGGCCGACTCCGCGCAGGCGATGACCTACACCGAGCCCAAGAAGGACGAGTAGGTGGCGGGGCGAAAGCCACTCGCCGCGATCGCTGCCCTGGCTGCTCTGGCCCTCGCCTGCGCCGCCGCGCTCCTCTCGTGGCTCGTGCTCTCATCCCAGCCGGATCAAGCCGAGCCGGAGCCGGTCGAGCCGGTTCTTGAGGTCGTCTACGACGAGCCCGCCCCCTCCGTCCCCCTGTACACGCAGACGGACGAGCGGTGGGGCGGGCTTCCTTATGCTGACGCCGACCTTGCCACGTCGGGGTGCGGGCTCACCTGTGCGGCTATGGCGTGGCAGTACTTGAGCGGCGAGGAGTGCACCCCAGCCATGCTCCTGAACCTCGTTGGCAACGATTACGTGCAGTCGGGCCAGAACTACATGCCCGGATTCTGCTCATGGATGTCCGAGCAGGATCCGACGCTCGACTACACGGTGCTCTACGAGAGCCGGGACCGCGCGCTCCGCGAGCTTAGCGAGGGCCGTCTGGTCTTCGGCGAGATGCAGGGCAGCTTGGTGGATGGCGGCAGGGAGTACGGAGGGCACATCGTGCTGCTCGTGGCGGTAGATGGCGGCGAAGTGACGATACACGACCCCTGCGTTCCTTACGCGGAGGTCATTTCGGAGCCCCGGTTCCACGAGGTGGACTGGGGCTATTTCATATCCATCGAAAGGAGCTAGCATGGCGCTAAACGGCATCGACATCAGCGACTACCAGAGGGGCATCGACCTCACGAAGGTACCCTTCGACTTTATGATCTGCAAGGCGACCGAGGGCACGAGCATCGTCCACAGCACGTGCGACCCGTACATCCAAACGTGCAAGAGGCTCGGGAAGCTCTGGGGCTTCTACCACTTCATGAACGGCGAAGACCCCGTGGCGCAGGCGGACTACTTCTTCAAGCACTGCGAGAACTACTTCGGCGAGGGCATCCCGGTCTTGGACTACGAGATGTACGGCAGGATCGGAACCGCCGGGGCGAAGAGGTTCCTCGACCGCATCTACGAGCTGACTGGCGTGCGCTGCATCGTCTACATGAGCCGTAGCGTGTGCAACGAGGAGGACTGGTCGCAGATCGCGCCCAACCACGCCTTGTGGGTCGCGCAGTACGCCAACAACAATCCGACCGGGTACCAGGTCGACCCGTGGCTGCCCGGCGGCGGCTTCGGCGCGTGGGGCAGCTGCGCCATCCACCAGTACACGTCCACGGGGCGGCTCGACGGCTACGGCGGCAACCTCGACCTCGACATCGCGTACATGACGCGCGAGGCGTGGGCTAAGTTCGCAAACCCCAAAGGGGCTGCTGCTCCCGGTGGCGGGAACAGCGCCTCAGACGGCGGCGGCTCCGACCCTGCTCCCGATGCTGGCTCTGAGGGCGTAGCCCCTTCCGGCTCCACGCTCGACCTCGCTTACCACGTCGTTTCCAACAACATCAACGGCGATGCCCGTAGGGACTACTGCGGCAGTCGCTACGATGAAGTGCAGGGCTTCATCAACGACACCCACAACGCATCAGCCGAGACGCTTGCAGAGTGGATCAAGGCCGGGAAGTACGGCAACAACCCTGTGCGGAAGACCGTTATCGAGGCGTGCGACGGCAAGTACCAGGAGGCGATGGACATCATCAACGGGACGGGAAAGACATATACCGTGAAGAGCGGTGACACGCTCAGCGGCATCGGCGCGAAGCTCGGCGTCAACTGGAAGGACATCGCGAGCAAGAACGGCATCAGCTCGCCCTACACCATCTACCCGGGCCAGAAGCTCAAATACTAGGGCCATCGCGGGGCATCCTTCGGGGTGCCCAGCTTTTTTCATGTCTTGAAGAGTCGGGTTCAAGCACTCTGGTTAGGGGTCATGCGATTTCAGCCGTCAAACAGCATTACAGCGGCTTGTCTACCTGCTGGTTCTCAAACATGTTTATGCGAGCATGGCATCAGTAGGTAGCGCATAAAGATGTCGCTTCTGTGCATAACGAACGTATGGCTAAGCATGGCTAAGTGTCAGCGTTTGCTAGCGTATATCAACGTTTTTTCAAGTTGAGCTATCAACAAAAGGCCAGCTAGATTATACTGTGGAGTTGTATTTCTTTCCCTGACACGGAAGAGGTCACAAGTTCAAATCTTGTAACGCCCACCAAACTTTCGCAGCTCAGAGCATATTCGCTCTGAGCTGTTTTTGTATCTGTCCAAATGGTGTCCAAACAGCTGTCCAAATTCGGTGGGATTTACCGGACGATATGGAATGTCAAGTTATGCACGGACTTGAGTTACATAGCTTCGAGGATATGATTTATCTACACCAATAATCCATGGATGCTCATGATATACGCAGGTAATAGCCTATTCTTGTAGAGTCCAACGGGATAGTATCTTGGCTGTTCCTAAAGCTGCTAACAAGAATGGAGTCTCTTAAATTGGAAGCACGTGATCAGGATTCTCGTAGGATTAGTAGCGTTAGTGACTACCTGGCTATCGTAGACAACGCGTCAAATCGGGACTTCCTGATCAATGGGGTGAACGGAGTCACTTTTTATAGAGGCCAACCGGATAGCAAGTGGGAATTGTCTCCAAGTTTGTTTCGTGAGGGGCTTCTCGATAGCGAGAACGTATTGCTTACCTCAATTAGGCGGTATCGTCCGGATGATTTTACGGGTAGCAGATTGCAGCAACTGGCTTTGCTCCAGCATTATGGGATGCCTACAAGGTTGCTTGACGTGACGACCAACCCGTTAGTGGGGTTGTTTTTTGCATGCGGCGGACCTAAAGATGCGGATGGCCGAGTATTTGTTTTTCCCAAAATGCCCACGTCATGGGGCTCCGACCCCTTCATAAGCATGGTTATAGATTATTGCTTTGATTTCTGTGCTGTAAAGTGTGACCTCGATGCTGTATTAGATCAGGTGAAAGCAAAGTATTCGGTTACTCCGCATCACATAATGCCTGATACGGTGAAGCGACTTTTGGTACATCTAACAATTCCGTACCAGTTTGTCTTGCCAGAATGGACCAACCCTCGAATAGGCGCTCAACGCGGGGCGTTTATTGTCTGCGGAATGGATTTGCTGCGCGTTGAGCCGGCGATAAGTCACGTTGACCCTAACAAGCAGTACTACTTTTTTGGTCCCACCAGTGATCTGTATGGGCGTTTAGAGAAGCAGGGTACGTTCTCCCTTATAGTTCCCCATCAATACAAAGAAGATATTCTGCGTCAGCTCGAAGCGATTGGAATCGACGAATCATCATTGTTTCCTGATTTGCCGCATGCAATTGCCCATACAGTAAGAGAAGTGAAAGCCCGCAAACTCGGACCGCACTGCTTTTCCTAAGCTGTCTTCAGTTTCTGGTCGTAGGGTAGAATTGCTTGCATGATGGATGATGTTAGGAAACTCACAGCTTGGGGCATGGATGACGGCGTTCATGACGCGCTATCCCTCAAGCCCATAACAACTCCTGAGCAGCAGATCGATCTGCTCAAGGGCAAGGGCGTCACGTTTGAGCGCTGCGCAGAGGAGCGCGCGCTCAAGATTCTTGCGAGCGCCGAGACCTACCTGCATCTCTCTGCCTACCGGGTGCTTTTCCAGCGCCATGAGGACGGTCCCGACGCTGGGAAGTTCGTGAGCCTCGACTTCGGGGACCTCTTGGACGTGAGCTCTCTTGACGACGTTCTCCGCGAGACGTTTCGCCTCATGGCGAAGGATGTCGAGCGCGCGGTCAGGGCATGGCTCGTGTCCGATGCCGCTGAGCGCGGGGAGGATGGCTATGGGATTGTCGCCGACTTCGTGTCCTCCCTACCGCGCGGCTTCCGCGAGAGGCTGAGACGCGATCTCGTATCGCGTTCCCAGGCGGACGAGTACGCGGGGTCGTTGATCGGCCACTACCGGGGTGCCATGCCCGTATGGGTGCTGCTGGAAGTGGTACCGTTCGGGACGTTGCTCGCCTTTTACCTCTTTTGCGTTGAGCGCTGGGACGAGACGGGAAGGCGGGAGATTCACTACGCTCTTAAGGATGTGAAGGCCGTTCGCAACTGCGCGAGCCATGCGGGCTGCCTGTGCAACGGCTTCGTGCCCGAGCGCGAGACGAGGCACGCAACCTCGGGGGTCGCGCTCGAGTGGCTGAACGTCCACGGCATCCGCAACAGCAAGGGCCGCCGAGCCAGATTGCGCAACCGTCGCACGCAACAGCTCGTGACCACCGTGGCACTGCATGACATGCTTGCGGGCGAGCATGCCTCCCCGGCGGCGCTTGACGCGGTCGCTGGCCTCCGCCCCCTGATGGACGACGCGATTGCGCGCTATGGGACGCAGAACCCTCTCGTGTCTCATCTTGCGTTTCTTGCAAGGGTTCTTGACGTGGCACGAGGCTGATGCCATGATGTACACAGATGCAAAAACCTTCGAGGTTTTGTAAGGGCCGGTCCTCTCGGGGACTGGCTCTAGTTGTTTATGGGGCCTTAATTGATGCTGGATGCCATGCGGTGACTAGAAGAACGACCGGCGGGTGATATGATGAACGGCGACGCGCTCAGCAGTGCAGTCATGTCGGTCAGGAAACTTTCCCATTCCGACCTTCCCGCACTGCTTTCCCTCTGTCTCGGCAATCCGCAATACTATGCATTCCTCGACGAGGAGCCGACGATGGACGCGCTTGCTGCCGAAATGACCGAACTGCCCCCAGGATGCCTCCCGAATCAAAAGTCTTATCTCGGATTCTTCGATGCCGGCGGGGATCTTATCGCCGTGCTCGACCTCGTCCGGGGATATCCGGCTGAGAGGAGCGTCTTCATCGGATTCTTCATGGTCTGTGTCTCTCGACAGGGGGCGGGTGTCGGGAGCTCGCTCATAACGCGGCTTCGGGACCGCCTCCGCGGCGAGAGCGTTTCTCGCGTGCGCCTCGCCTACGTCGAGGGGAACGAGCAGTCCCGCCGGTTCTGGGAGAAGTGCGGCTTCGTCGAGGCTGGCGCACCGATCGACCAAGGTGAGTATAGGGTCGTTCCTATGGAGTACCGGCTGACGTAGCCTATGTGATCTGAGTTCTCTGCATATGAGGCACGAAGCTCGGCGAAGGATTGGGACGAAAGAACTAGAGCTCAAAGGCGCGATCGGACACTTTCTCAGCCTGCCACGATGGTGACGGAGGCTGCCATGAGGAAGGTGTTGCGAGCGCCTATGACAGGAGAATCTTCTCGATAGATGTTGACGCCTGATACCTTGCGTCGTATAGTGTGCGTAGCATAGTATACGACGAGGGGAGGTGTGCGGATGGAGGCCCAGATGAAGCGCGGCTTCCTGGAGGCCTGCGTGCTCGCGGCCATCTCGGGCGAGGAGTCCTACGGTTACCAGATCGTGAAGGACGTTCCTGTGAGTATGGGGCTCACGGAGTCCACGCTCTACCCGCTGCTCAAGCGCCTGGAGAAGGCGGGCTGCATCACGGCGCGCTCTGCCGGGCACAACGGGCGGGTGCGCCGGTACTACCGCATCACGGACGCCGGGCGCGAGCGCATCGAGGAGTTCCTGGCAGAGTGGCCGTCCGTGCAGGAGATCTACGCATATGTTGAGGAGGCACACCATGACGCGCGATGAGTTTCTGAACCGGCTGGGCGAGCTTCTGGCCTGCCTGCCGGCCGAGCAGGTCGAGGAAACCAAGGCGTTCTACGCGGAGGCCATCGCCGACCGTATGGAGGACGGCATGACGGAGGCCGAGGCGGTGGCCGCCATGGGCACACCCGGTGAGGTCGCCGAGGCAACGCTCGACGAACTGCCCGCCGTGCCACGCGCGATCGCGAGGACCAAGCGCATGAGCACGGCGCTTCTATGGGCGCTCGCCATCGTGGGCTCCCCGGTATGGATTCCACTGCTGCTCGCGTTCGTCGCCGTTGCTGTTGTGGTCTACATCTGCATCTGGATTCTCGCGCTTTGCGTGTGGATCGTGGCCATGGCTCTCGCGGGCGCAGGCGTGGTGGAGCTCTTGTTTGCGGTGAGCGGGGTAGTCATCGGACATGCTCCCTATGTCTTCGCATCGGTCGGAGCGGGCCTTGCACTCCTCGGTTTGGCACTTCTTGCAGGCGCTGGCGCCTGGGCGGCCTCCAAGCAAATCGCGCGCCTCTCGGCCCTTTGGGCGAAGAAAGCCGTTTCGCCCTTCTGGAAAGATCGAGGCAATAAGAGCAGCAGGGGCGCTGAAGCGGCGCCGCTCGCGGTATAGGAAGGAGTGCCAATCATGTCCAGCGTAAAAAAGATTTACCTTGCCGTAGCGAGTGGGCTTGTTGCCGCAGGGATCGTCCTGGCTGCTATCGGATTTGTGGCCTCCGGCTTTGACCTCGCCGTGTTCAACACACAGATCGACCTGCGCGATGACACCGTCATTCTGGGTGGTGTTGAAGTGGACGACCCGACAGGGCTTCCACTCATCGAGCAGCTTGCCGAGGTTGGCGAGATTGATGTCTCGGCCCCCGAAGCTCCGGAGGCACCCGCCGTGCCTTAGCCGCGCACCGATAGGGAATACCGCACGTTCCGTCATATGAGCTGACGCTACGCACCCAAACCCGAAACCTACAACCGACGAAGGCCCGCCCTCCGTTTCGCACGGGGGTTCCTGACGCATACCAAAAACCATCCGAAGAGAAGGGAACGCCATGACCACAGCTACGCCCCTCCGCCTCCGCGGGGTCGCGAAGGCCTACCGCGGGAGGACCGTCCTCGGCCCCATCGACCTCGCCCTCGAGGCGGGTCGCATCTACGGGCTCATCGGCGAGAACGGCGCCGGGAAGTCCACACTCATCCGCATCATCACGGGCACCACCAGCCCCAGCTCGGGCTCGGTCGAGCTGTTCGGCGCGCGCGGCGGACGCGGGCTCGCCGCCGCCCGGAGACGCATGGGCTACATGCCCGACGCGAGCTCGGCCTACCCGGATCTCTCCGCGCGGGCGAACCTTGAGGTCCGCTGCCTCGAGTGGGGCGTCCCCGCCTCCGGGGTAGACGGGCTGCTCGAGGCAGTCGGGCTCGAGACCGCCGGGAAGAAGCGCGTCCGCGCTTTCTCGATGGGCATGCGCCGCCGCCTCGACCTCGCCGTCGCGCTGCTGGGCGATCCCGAGCTCGTCATCATGGATGAGCCGGTGAATGGCCTCGACCCGACCGGGATCATAGAGGTGCGCGAGCTCATCCGCCGGGTGAACCGGGAGCGGGGGACGACCTTCCTCGTCTCGAGCCACATCCTGCCCGAGCTCGCCGAGGTGGCGACCGACTACGTCGTGGTGTCGCAGGGGCATCTCGTAGGGACAGTCCCGGCGCGCGACGCGGCGGGTGCCGCCTCGCTCGAGGCGCTCTACGGGAGACTCGTGCGCGGGGGCGACCGATGATCGCCTTCACGCGGGCGGTCAGCGTTGAGGCGCGCAAGCTCCTCTCCTCGCGGGCCCTCCCCGCGCTCACCGCCTGCGCCGCACTGCTCGCCGCCCTGACCATGACCTCCCCCGCCGAGTTCCCGGGTGGGCCGCTTCTCATGACGGCAGGGTCCGATCCCTCGCGGATCGGCGGGGCGATCGGCTTCATCGGCAACGTCGTCGACCCCTCGGCGCCCGGTCTCTCGGCGGTGCGCACGTCGCTCGTCTACACCGTGCTGTGGATTCCCGTGGCGATCGCCTTCGGGCTCGCGACGTTCTCCGTCGACTTCTCGTGCGGCGCCGCGCGCGTCTCGCGGGCGCGGGGCGCTTCGCTCGCGGAGTCGGGGGCAGCGCGCATACTCGTCGCGTGCTGCGCGATGGCGGTGCTCTATGCCGCGTCGTGCGTGGCGGCGCTCGTCTTCAAGGCCACTCAGTACGGTGCCGCCATCGGTCCCAGTGAGTTTTCGGCATTCGCCGGCGCGGGCGCTGTCAACGCGCTCGGCCTCTGTGCGCTCGCCTCGTGGTCTGCCGCGCTTTATGCCATGTCCCGCGGTTCGTTTATCACCGTCGTGGCGCAGCTCGCCCTCGCTGCGCTGGTCCTGCTCGGCTATCCGAGCGCCTACGGGGCGGCGGCTTCGGCGGGAGCGGTGGCACCGGTCCTGCCCTGGGCGCTCCACCCTGTCTTCTACCTGCTGAACGCTGCAGCGCTCTGCCTCGATACCGCGCAGACGGCACTCGCCCTCGGCATCTGCGCCGCGATGCTCGTCGGCGGCGTCGCTGCCGCAGCGGTGGCATCTCATCTCAAGGAGGTCTGACATGATGCGAACTAAACCTCTGACCGCCCAGGCGCGTGTGGCGCTCGCGAGCGGGGCACCGCTTGCCGTGGTCGCCTGGGTCTCCGCCGTGGCGGCGCTCTACCTGTTCGCCGGCGCGGGCGCCTGGGCCGCGGGCTTCACCGCATCCGGCGAGGTGCTCGGCTTCCTGCCCGACCCCGCTTACGCCGCAGGGGTGTCCGGTTGCGGCGCAGCGGAGGCGATTGCCGTCGCTGCGCTCGCGCACGCGGCCGTGCTCCCCGTCGCGGCAGTTGCGGTCGCCTATCTCGTGCTGCGCGAGGGGTTCTCGAGTGGAGCCGCAACCGTATCGTTCGCCCGTGGGGCGCGGCGTGGGGCATGGCTCGCCCGCAGCGCCGCGATCGTCTCCGCGAGCGTCGCCGTGCCCTTCGCCGCCATGAGCCTTGTCGCCGCGTGCGCGCTCGGGGCGGCGTCCGGCGCGGCGCCGGCGGCCGTCGCGAAGGAGCTCCTCCCGCGCCTCGCGGTCGCGGCGCTCGTCGCGGCGAGCCTCGCGTGTCTCTCCGTGGCCGCGTTCGCCCTGCTCGGCGTCGGGCCCTTCGCCGCGACGGCGGTGATCGTCCTCGCGGTAGCCGGCCTCGTCTCCCAGATGTCGGGGGCGCCCGTCCCGACGCACATGGGAGCCCTGGCGGTCGCCTGCGGCATAGGGACCGCCTCGCAGCTCCCCGCGCAGGCGCTCTTCGCGGCGGTCACCGCCGCGGCCGAGCTCGCCTTCGCCTTCGTCGCGATTCAGAAGAGGGCGTAGGGCGGGTGATGGATTCGCAATCCGCGCCTGATCCATGCCTGCGGCTGCAGGCATAACGGTCTAGCTATACCGGGTCGATTTTCTAATGACGGAAAGGAGCTGACATGGTGATTCACTTCTCCGTGGGCTACGACTTGGAAAGCCCGCTGGTCCGTGAGTGCGACCTGCGCATCGACGAGGGACGGGTCACGAGCATCGTCGGGGACAACGGTTGCGGCAAGTCGACGGTGTACCGCACGCTTGCGGGCGAGATGCCGCCTCTCTCCGGTGCGGTCCCGGGCGACCTGCCCGGGCGCTGCTGCACCGTCTCGGACCGCTCGAAGATTCCCGGCGAGGTGCTGGTCGGTGACATCGTCGACCTTGTCGGCGAGGCCGGCATGGCGCGGCTCCGCTCCCGCTCGCGCATGATTGCGGACGTCGTGGAGGGCCTCTCGGGGACGCGCGTCTCGAGGCTCAGCACGGGTCAGCGCCGCCTGCTCGAGATCGGCGTCTGCCTCTCCACGGGGCGGGACGTCCTCATACTCGACGAGGCGTTCAGCGGCCTCGACTACCGAAGCCGCCAGGCGTGCATCGACGCCGTGCTCGCCCTCGAGGGGACGACCGTCCTCGCGACCTCGCACAACCTCGAGGACGTCCTCGCCCTCGGCGACCGCATTCTGTTCCTAGACGCGGAGGAGAGGGCCCTCGTCGAGTACCCGGGCGAGAGGACGGTGGAGGCGCTCCGCGCGTTCATGACGGCGCGGATGGAGATGAGGGGTGGCGATGCCCTATGAGGGCGATACTGCTGTTCGAACTGCGGAGGATGTTGCGCGGCCGCACGGCGCTCGCCCTTGTGCTCGCTCTCGGCACCCTCCTCGCGATGTGCGCGATGCTCTCTGCCCCGTACGCGGCACAGGGCGGGCTCGCGCTGCCGGGCGCGGTGGCACTCGTCTACCACTCGGTGCTCTCGCAGTTCGGCTTCATCGTGCTCGGAACCATCTATTGCTACGCCTTCGCCCGCGACTTCGACGGGACGTGGCGCTTCTACGCCCAGGCGGGTGTGTCCCCTCGCCATGCCGTCCTGGCGCGGCTCGCGCTCCTCTCGCTGTTCTCCGTCATCGCCGCGGCGGCGATGTACCCCCTGCTCTCCCTCGCGTTCGGGTCGGCGGGCAACGCGTCGGCATTCGCCGTTGCCAGCGTCGCGCTCTCGGTGCTCTTCTGTTGTGCCCTCTCGTGCTCAGTCTCGCTCGTCGCGAGGAGCCCCCTCGTCGCGACGCTCGCGGTCCTCGCCCTCTTCATCGCGAGTAGCTTCCTTAACATGAACCTCGGGGGCGTCTTCTTCCAGGCCGACCTCAACGGCGTCTCCGCTGCTACCATGAGCGCACTGGTCGGAACGGGTGACGCGGCGACGGTGCCGTGGATCGACGTTGCCCGGTGGGGAGTCCCCGCGTCGCTCGGCCTCTCGACCGCCTGGCTGGCGGCGGCGGGGCTCCTCCTCGCGGCGTCGCTCTCCCACCTGGCACGTCGTGACGCAGCGTGGAGGTGAAGCGTCCGAGCTTGACCGGTGCGGCATTCGTTATGTTCGGCGCTCTATATTTGCCTATTCTTACGTGCTATGGGTGTCGCCAGGATGGCAACCCTCCACAGGACGGCCTGTTCAATTGGGGTTCCTTGGAAAACTATTCGCCACTCGACTTTGGAATGCGCCCTGATTCGAACTCGGCCGCAGGGCGTAGTTGCCTTTAGTCGGGACGACAACGATGAGCTGAAGCAACCGCTATATTCCCGTCACTTACGCAATTCCCCGGCTGGGGATATCTACTCTGGCTGCGCATCGTTATGATGCATCTCAATATCATCTAAGAGCGCGTGGGTGCACCCTTGTACCGTTCGGATGATTCGTATCTTACCCTCGATTATCGATTGAGATAGTTTAAGAGATAGTAATTCTAAGTTTGCGGGAGATAGCAATGGGGCTTTCAGAAGGAGTGCTGTTTATAGAGTGGTCGAATTGTATTTAGAGTGAGTATTCGAGACTGATTTTTTCGTAAGGCAGGATTAGATACCGAGCCGTAGATATTTAGGAGCTTTGCACTATGCCAAGAGAGGATGAGCGTATCTGCACACGGGGTAAGATTTGGGAGCTCCATATCCACTCCAATCAGTGCTTTTCGGCAGACAAAGAGCTGAAGAAGCTAAGTATTCTCGAGTACGTAACGGCGATCCTAGCGGTTCTCGAGGACTACAGGGACCTCGAGATGATTTCCTTTACCGACCACAATCTAATATGCTTCGATTTGTATAAGGAGTTTATTAATAGGAAAAGTAGATTTATCCTGCTTCCGGGCATCGAGATCGACACGTCCCTGGTTCCTAACGGCGAGAAGAAGGATAGTAAGCACATAGTTGTCTATTTCGACGCCGTCGACAATCTAGACCGACTCGAGATGATAGCTCGAGAGGTTAACCGGTTCATGATTTCGGAAAACATTGGGGTACAGGATGGCCAGCATCCGATTTACATTCACGACTTGCTCGATAGGCTGGCGACCCTGAAAGTGCAGTTCATCCTTAGTCCGCACGCGATGAAGCAGCAGAACAGAGACATCGACGCCGACTGGCATTGTATGGAGGACGCAGAACGTGCGGGCACTATGAAAAAGTATCTTGACCAGTTCTTCTGTTTCTGGGAGGCTAGCGGGACTAGCCAGATTCACCATGCAACTCAGTTTTTACGCGATATGGATTGCGGCGAGAGGATTTCAGTAGTCGCGTTTTCTGACTCAAAGGACTTCGATAAGCTCAGAAAATATCTCGATAAGCCGTGTCAGTATTTTAACGCTCTGCCGAGCTTCAATGGCTTAAAAATGGCCGGAAGCGAGATGGCGAGAATTACCCGTGAGCAGTATCGCAATGACAGTGCGGAGCTTGGCAGCTACATCGGAACAGTTCTTTTCGGTGGGCGAGAAATAAAACTCTCGCCGCGTCTGAATGCCATTATTGGTGGTAGGGGCAGTGGAAAGTCCGTTCTCTTGGATTCGTTGGCCAATGGCCTCGGACTGCCCGGCGGTCGTCTTGAGAAGAAGAGAACAGATTTCATCGGAAAGCTTCCGATATCCCTTTCAAGTATGAGTGGGGTTCCAATTAGCGCCGGGCAGTTCCATTTTGACTACTACAATCAGAGCTACATTTCGAAGCTGTTCGAGAAACAGGGTGACGATTTCAATAAAGAGCTTGAGAGCTACTTTTCTTCCGCATTTGAGCGCATTGAGCCGCTTGAGACCTCCGCAATCAAGCGTAGTAACGAAGAGAGCTTCGAGTCGAATTTAGAGTCTTTCCAGAGCCAAGATCACGACAATTTGGAAGGGTTTGTTGAAAAGTACATCGTCGATAATAAAGACACTCTCAGTATCGCTATTCGTGATAAAGATCGAAAAAAGCCAGACGCTAAGCTGGCGTCGTTTTCCTACGAGGAGAGTCTCGCCGCTCTTGCCAAGGCGATAAAGCCGAAAATCCCTCCTTTCCTCCGCGAGGATAAAGCTGTTGAGGAAGCGGCAAACAACCTGTATCGCGTCATTTGCGAGCGAGCGTATGCCAAACGGATGCAATACCTTGAGAGCGACTTTTTCTTCAATGCCATTATCGACACCTTCAAGGCGAAAAAAGCAAGCATAAGTAAGGCTCAGAAGGACCGTTCAGAAGCGAAGACGCTCTTCCGGACCATATTCGAGGAGAAGGGGATTGGCTATCGTAGGCGAGTGTCGCTAGTCAACGTCTTTGTGAGGGCGTGCGATGGATTCCAAACTCACTACGAGAACTCGTGCCATGCACGGGGAGAGCGGGAAAGAGCCTTCCTGTTCAAACGAGAGCTCGATGTTGAGCATCCTCTGGACTACATGGCGAGGCTCTTTTCTGAGCAAATATCCTCTAGGGGATTGGGCGCATGTGAGCACAGCAACTTATGGGCATACATTCAAGCCTTTTGCTTCGATGAGGACTGCTACAAACAAGGGTATAGCGCTGAGACTCTCTTTGATGCGTTGTCAAAATATGATCTGAGGTATGAGGAACGTCTGTCGATAAGCTATTTGCGCGACGACGGCGGATACGATGACATCTCCACCCTTTCGCCCGGAACGCAGACCAATATCCTTCTTGAATACATTGTCCATCAAGAGACAAAGAAGCCCCTGCTTATCGATCAACCTGAAGATAATGTTGACAATCAAACCATATATAGCGACATCAAGCGCTGGTTTATGAAAATGAAGCACATGCGACAGGTGATTGTCGTGACGCATGACGCGAATATCGTTATCAATGCTGATGCGGACAATGTCATCATTGCATCACAGGATAAGAATGGAAGCTTTACCTATAAGTATGGTGCCTTGGAGTACGACGATACGCTCGAGGACGCCTCATTGATTCTTGATGGGGGCAAGGAGGCCGTGAAGAGGAGGCTTTTGAAATATGGCGAGTAGCGAAGTGAAAGTGACGCTCATGCCCAAGGTTGAGGTTGCGTTAGCTACCGATAATCCCAACATTGGAGAGTTGGTCGATACGGCAGTTCTTTACCGAGACTCGCTGGATATTAGCGCAATAAGCGTTACGTGCGAAGATGAGACATTTGACGCCCAAAGCTTTACCGAGATTGTTAAAGACTCGATAAAACAGCTAATTGAGGCAATCGAGCTTGAGAGGGATGCGTTCGACAAGGCGATCCTTTCTCTTGAGACCAAGGACTCGCAAAAGTGAGTGGTTCCGTTGGATTTGCGATGCAGTTGATGGCACTCGCTTGAGGTGCGAAATAGAGGCAAATACTAGACTGCCCCTCCGCCTTAGATGGGCGGAGGGGAGCAGGATAAGGCTCCACTACGTTTCGACAGAAGAGCGGGCGGCGCAACCCGGCGAGCTGGGTTCGAGGTGCAGGTCAGCGGGGTCGCAACGAGGAGGCCGAGAGATCTTGACCGTGTAATCGGCGGGCGGGTGAGCGCATACGAGAGCACGATTTACCGAGCTAGAGGCCGATTACATCAGTATGCATCGGAGCTGTCGCAGTCCTTGAGCTCGGGCCAGCCGTGTATCGTCCACCCCTTGCGGTTCGCCACCTCGGTGCAATCGCTGTATAGCTTCCGGCATCGCTTGCCGTCGTACCCTATTGGGCGCTTTGCCGGGTCGGCCATTATGCACGCGAGTTCTCGGAGGTGATGGAATTGCAGCGATTCGATTCCTACCGACAGAAAAAGGGAGGCTGCGGACCCGTAATCAGGTGGCAAATGCCTGCCGTCTTGGAACAACCCGTTGAAATAGGCACTGCCAAGGTCTTCCTTTGCGGGCGGGAACCCCCTGTCTGCGAGCGCACGGAAAAGCTTATGGCTTTTCTCAAATAGATAAGGATCGTTGCCCAAGAGTCTTTCTTCTTCGCGGACATATGCATGGAGCCTATCGGGAGCTCCCATTATTTTATCTGCTATCTGCTCAATCTCGATGTCCTGCACGGATGGCAGACGCTCCTCGTCATACACGCGTTGGAAGATCGACTCCTCGTTTTCGAGTGCCTGACGTCCGGACCTGACATAGGCTTGGTATTCGTTGCATGCGCCGTGGACTTCCTCCACCTTGTCGAGGAACCGCTCCATGTCGCAGAGGCACACTATGGCTCTCTTCCATGAGCGCCAGTCATCGGGCGCGTCCTCATGGGAGTGGAAGTTATTCCTGTCATCCCGCAAGGTGAAGACCCAAGAGCGAATCTTCTGGTGTATTTTTACGCCTGCCAGCCATGGATCGTTTTTCGGGTCCATATCCTCAATTAGCAGTGCGCACAGCAGCGTGACGTCCATATTATTCGTCGAGAAGCCGTCAAAGTCCTCGTCGAGCGCCCTCTTTGCTTTGAGATATGTGCTGCCGTGCTTTCCGCCGGCTTTCCTTTCCGCGAGAGAGGAGAAGCGCGTCTTCCATTGCCGGCCATTTGGGCTGTCGCGTATGAGCAGGTCTAGATACCCTGCGAGGAGGTCGCGCATGATGGCTATCTCGTCATTGATCAGGTTTCTCGCGCTCTTGGTCCGTTGCATCGCCGTCTCCTTGCCAGCCGTCGAGGGATTCGAGCGCCTCGGTCAGCATCTTCCTGTACCCGGCTCTTGCGGCGCGGTAATCCTCTAATAGTAAATCGTACCCCTTGAAGCAGCCGGTCATGTCGTCCCAGTACGGTTCGAGCCAGTCGATGGACTTCGGCTGCTCGAGTGCGATGGCCGTGCGCATCCCGAAGAGCCAACGGTAGAATGTCGGCGAGAGCTGCACTACGACGCAGGCACAGCCGCTGGACCCGTCCTCGGCAATATGGCTAATGTGGGCGCTCGCCCCGAACCTGTCGCGAAAGTACCCGGCGGCCCTCTCGTGGACTCTGAGGAAGAGGACCCTCGGGGTCCCGTCACCCCACATATCGAAAACCTGGCTTGTTCGCTCTTCGACGGTCCTTCGCAACTTCCTGACCGTTCGGGTATCCTGAGCCCTTTTGCTTGAGACCGATGGGTCGCGCATCTTGTCGAGCCTTCTGTTGAGTTTGGCCCATTTGCCCTGCTCGTGTTCGCCCCAAGTCTCAAGATAGTAGTTTCCGAAGCTGAATATGAGCCTGATGGGGGTCTCCTCGAACACCTTCGTCCCGTCCGGAGCGGTCATGAGACGGCTTCTGCCGTCGAGGCCCTGCGCAACGTAGGAGAACCGGATGCGCCGCTTCTCCCTCATGGCCTTGGAGGCGACGTCCGCCGCGTGGAACACCTCGGTCTCGTCGGACGTCTCCCTGCGGTCGATGCACACGTCGTCGACGATGGAGTCCTGCTCGTTGATGGAGACGAGTTCGTATAGCGAGTTGCATAGCGCTAGCCGGTCCCCGGCGGTGATGAACTTGCATGTGCGCACCATGTTTACGAGGAGCCTCACTTGTGAGGTGCTGAGGGCCGAGCTGGTGCACCTGAAGCCATCGTTCTTCCCCCTTGCGGGCACGCTGACCTCGATTCCCAGCGGCCTGTTCCGGGCGATCTCGTTCAGGTCTGACAGGACTTTGCCCTCTGTCGGGGCTTTGCCCGTCCTAAGCCCGATTATCTCGGCGATCTCTCGGGCGGTGAGGCCGTGGCCTTCGTCGGTAAGGGTTCGGACGATATCCAAGATGGACAGAAGCTCCGACTTGGCTGTGCCGGTCGAGCATGCTGAGGGTTGAACCGACCCCTCGAGAAGTCGAAGCTCAGAGTGATTTTTCATTACGTGCCTCCGTCAAGATGACATTGAAATATCAATGTCATCTTGACGTATTCGGAAGACGTTGCACAACGACGAACGACAGAATTCTTAATGATGCAATTCTCGACGATGAACGGAGGACGGAAATGCTGGACAACACGATGCAGATGATGCGCGGGTGTGGGGACAAGCTATTTCGGGGCTTTACAGTTGAAGCTTCGACTACGACGACAGGAGGCACGGTGTCGTCCCAGAGCGGAGCGGGGACGGTCCTGTTCATGGCGTTCCTCGTCTGCTCGCTCGTGGCGCTTGCCATCGAGAACGGGAAAGACGTCGAGTTGGATCTCCATTCCGGCAAGCTCTCGATCAAGGGGCCGCGTCTTGCGCATGATGCGCTGGGGCTTTCGGCCTAGAAGCCCTCCGGCGTGTATTCGACGCGCGCGGCGCCCCTCCTCGCGGTATGCAGCCTTCGCGCGCTCCAGGGGATCGAACCTCGCCGAGGCGTCGGGCGCGTCGAACATCGCGTCCACGATGCGGTGGGTGCCCGCGCGCCTGAAATACGGCTCGAGGTAGGTCCTCAGCTCGTTTTTGATGTCGTTGATGACGAGGCTCCTTCCCATCAGGAAGTTCGCGAGCGCCGAGGGGATGGCGATCCTTCGCGACTTGCCCTCGCCGCTCTCCGCCAGAACGCAGACGTGGACGGAGTCCATCAGCCTGATCTCGCTGCCGAGGCGAGCGACATGAAGTCCTTCGTGTGCGGTCGGGCGTGTAGAACGAGTCGCCGTCCCCGAGGACATAGCAGTCCTCCCGCGCGCTTGCCCCGAGAGAGCTCCTGAGGGAGCGCAGGGTATCGGCGAGCCCCTTCTCGAGGACGACCTCCCGCTCGCCTGCCTCGGTCTTCGTGCCCTTGAGATAGGGTCTGCCGTTCGACACCCCGACGGCGCGACCGACTCTGATTCTGTTGGCAACGAGGTCAACGTCGCCCCACCTGAGGCCAGCGACCTCCTCTCTTCTGAGCCCGGCGAGCAGCCCGAGGCGCGCCGCAACGCTCTGCTTGGTCGTGGGGGACGCGTCCAGGACGGATAAAAGCATCGAACGGCTCCTCTCGTCGAGCGCGTTCGGACGAGGCTTCCGACGCTTCGGCGGCTTGGTCGCCTTGTTGAAGGGGCTGCGATGGATATGGCCCATCTCGCAGGCGCAGTCCATCACCTGTTTGAAGAAGCGATGGTCCTTTGCAACGGTGTCGGCGACGAGGCCGTCCGCGAGCAGAGCTGCCTGCACGTCCATGACGTTCTCCGGCGTTATCTCTTCGATTGAGTAGCCCTCGAGATAGCGCGCGAGATGCTTGATGGAGCTGCGGTAGTTGGTCGCGGTGCTCGCCTCTATCTGCTGGGAGCGCTCGCGCTCGTCAACGTAATCCAACATGTACGCAATGAGTCCGCGGCTTGAGGCGCCGTCTCCGTCCTGCTCGATCAGCTCCCTTCTGATGTCCTCCATGATGAGGGTCGCGGCTCGGCGAGAGGTTGCTTCGAACGATCTGGTTACGATGCTCGAGCCGTTTCTATCGGTCCGGCAGAAGCGTGCCTGCCAGTGCCCCTTGCTTCGCTCGCGCAGGCTTCCTTTCGAGTAAGTTGCCATTGAGACCAGCTCCCGAATGTCTGTCCAAATGAATGATGTCTGCTGTCCAAACGCTGTCCAATATAGGTTTGGACTCACCGTAACGGACGGCCTGTCTGGAATCATAGAGAATCAGAAAAGTCGAGATAGACGGACCAATCGGACGCTCTGGATGCATGAAGTGTGAAGATTGATTCACTGGGAAACGCCTGTTGGCGGAGCGGCAGGGCGCTGACACGGAAGAGGTCACAAGTTCAAATCTTGTAACGCCCACCACGAGAACGCAGGCCGGAGGCTATAAGCTTCCGGCCTTTCTTTTTCAGCTCCCTTGCTGCACGGTCAGGCGCCCTCAGGTCGATGCGGGGTCGCGGGCGGGCGCCTTATCGTGTACGGGCATCCGGCTGCCGTGTGCGACGTCCGGCTGTCGTGTACGGGCGCCCGGCTGCCGTGTGCGACGTCCGGCGCGCCTTATCTGCTCGCCCCTTCATCCGCAAACCCCCGTGCGGACGCCACAACCTCCCGATAGCGCGGGTCGTCGCCGGCGAGGTCGCGCCACTCCGGCGACGCCGCCCGCTCGGCGACAGCCCGCCTCATCACCGCCGTCGTCTCGTCGGCCTGGCGCGCCTTGTGCTCGGCCCACGCGGAGCCGACGCGGTCCGGGTCGGCGCGGTCCGCTATGCGGTCGAAGAACGGGGATGCCGAGAGGCCGGGTGAGCGGGGGTCGACGCGCCCCGCGGCCATCGCCGCGCGCGCAAGGGCCTCGATGGCGCCGTCCCGCTCGCCTGCTCGACGAAGCGCCTCGGCTTCCTCGAGCGCCATGCTGACGGGGTACCACGGGTTCAGCGAGCCCATGCCCAGCGCGTCGTACACCGCCGTCGCCGCTGCGCCGGCGTCATGTGCGAACGTCGCGTCATCCCGCATCCCCATCTCCTGCGCGAGCGACGAGAGCACGAAGTTCGCCGCGCGCAGCCGCTCCATCTGCAGAAGGTCGAGGGCGTCGCCATCGCGACCGAGCCTGCAGTAGGCAGAGGCGAGCAGCATCGTCGGGGCGCCCGCGTCCTGCCGGCGCACCAGCGGCTCCAGCAGCGACACGGCCTCCTCATAGCGCCCTGTCTGGAAGAGCGTCGTCGCCTTCTGCTGCTGCGCGAGGAAGAGCACGGGCGCCTCCGTCGCGATCTCCAGAGCGCGGTCGATGAGGGCGAGCGCCGCGGATCCGGGCACAGCACCCGTCGCGCCGTCGGTTCCGCTGCCGTCTGCGTCGCCCGTCGCGTCCGCGGGCGCGAACGGCGACGCCATGCCGGCCGACCATGCCGTGAGCAGCGACGCCAGCATGAGCAGAAGGTTCGCGTCCGAGTAGTGCTCCGCCGCGAGCGCGCGAAGCCGTTCGCGCGCCGCGTCGAGATCCGTCTCCGCCAGCGCGTAGACCTCGGCGTAGAGCGCGGCGGACTCCGCCTCGGTGAGCTCGTCGCGCCAATCGAAGAGCTCGTCCAAGGTGAGCGAGAAGTACGCGGCGATGCGCGGCAGCAGGCTCACGTCCGGCAGGCTCTGGCCGAGCTCCCATTTCGACACCGCGGCCTTCGAGACGCCCAGGTGGGCGGCCAGCGCCTCCTGCGTGATGCCCATGCGGCGGCGCTCGCGCGCGATCGTACGGCAGATGTTGATGCGTTCGACCATCTGTTCCTCCCTTGATGCGATGGATGGGCGGCTGCCGGCTGCCATCTCCAGTATGCGGTCGAGCGAAGGTGGAATCAAAGGAGCGCCGGTTGACGTTTCCCGGGAGAAGTCAACCGGGTTTCTCCCGGGTGCCCGGGACGACACCGTTGTCCTCGTTCTCAAAATATCCCTTGACGTCTTATACTCTACGACATATAGTATGTGTCATACAGTATAAGACGAGAGGAGGTGTGCGGATGGAGGCCCAGATGAAGCGCGGCTTCTTGGAGGCGTGCGTGCTCGCAGCCGTCTCCGGCGAGGAGTCCTACGGATACCAGATCGTGAAGGATGTGCCGGCGAGCATGGGGCTCACGGAGTCCACGCTCTACCCGTTGCTGAAACGGCTCGAGAGGGCCGGATGCATCACGGCACGCTCCGCCGAGCACAACGGGCGGCTGAGGAAGTACTACCGCATCACGGACGCCGGGCGCGAGCGCATCGAGGAGTTTCTGGCCGAATGGCCGTCCGTGCAGGAGATCTACCGTTACGTCGAGGAGGCGCGATCATGACGAGGGACGAGTTCCTTGATCGGCTGGGCGAGCTTCTGGCATGCCTGCCGGCAGACCAGGTCGAGGAGACCAGGCAGTTCTACGCGGAGGCCATCGCCGACCGCATGGAGGACGGGATGAGCGAGCAGGAGGCCGTGGCGGCGATCGGGGCACCCGGGGCGGTTGCCGAGGCCGTGCTCGACGACCTGCCCGCCGTACCGCGCGCCATCGCCAAGACGCGCCGGCGCAGCACCGTGCTGCTCTGGGTCCTCACCGTCGTGGGGTCTCCGGTCTGGGTGCCCCTGCTCCTCGCGTTCGTCGCCGTGGCGCTCATCGTCTACGTCTGCATCTGGGTGCTCGCGCTCTGCGTGTGGATCGTCGCCGCGGCCCTCGGGGGCGCGGGCGCGGTGGAGCTCGTGTTCGCCGCGGGAGGTCTCGCCATCGGGCACATCCCGTACGTCCTGGCCTCGGTGGGAGTGGGGCTCGGCCTCATCGGCGCGGCGCTCCTCGTGGGCGCGGGCGCCTGGGCGGTCTCGAAGCAGATCGCGCGACTCTCGGCGCTCTGGGCGAGGAAGGCCGTCTCACCCTTCTGGAAGGGCAGGGGCGAGGGGAACGACGTGGCCGCGCACCTCGCGGCCTAGGAAGGAACGGCTATCATGACCAGCGCGAAAAAGGTTTACCTCGCTGTGGCGGGCGGGCTCGTGGCCGCGGGCATCGTCCTCGCGGGCATCGGCTTCATCGCCTCCGGGCTCGATCCTGCGGTGTTCAACACGCAGATCGACCTGCGCGACGACACCGTCGTCCTCGGCGGCGTCGAGGTGGACGACCCGACAGGGCTTCCCCTCATCGAGCAGATCAGCCGGGTGGGCGAGGTCGATGTCTCCGCCCCCGGGGCCCCGGAGGCGCCTGCCGCGCCCTAGCCGCGCATCGTCGACATCCGCTCCGGCGCTCGTCTATCGCGACCCCCTCCGACATGGCGGATCGGCACGTCTCGAGCTTTCAGCGTCTGCCGTGAGCCTGTTGCGCCGACGGTTCTCGTCGTCGGCTTTTTTCCTGCGAGCGCTTCGCGGGGCGGCATGCGACAATCGAGCCGAACCGTTGTCCGATGCACCCGCGCCGAGGGGAGGCCGCATGGCTCGTCGTTTCGCTGCGCCCGTCCTGCTGGCTGTTTTGAGCCTGGTCGGCCTGCTGGTCTGTATAGGCTGCGCCTCTCAGCAGGGTACAAGCGGCGATGCCGTTTCCCGGTGCACGCGCGCACGGGTTCTTTCGGTAAACGATGGGGAACTGACTGCCGAGGTGCTCATCTTGGAGCCTCCCGGCGACTCGTCCGTTGCCTGGGGCACGTTTGCGAAAGGCGAGGAGGGGCAGGCGGACTTTTCCGGATGGGGGGCCGATGAGTTGCCCGCGGTCGGTTCGGATGTCGTCCTGACGTGGATCGGCGCTCCCGACGAGGAGAGCTCGTTTCCCATCGACGTGTACGACTGGGAGCCCACGGTCGACTTCTATGCGTCGCTCGATGAGGTCCGCGAGGTTCGCCTCACGGCGTCGATGCTCACCTTCATGGATCAGGAGTCCGATGAGTTGGCGGCGGATTTCGCCGACGTCTCCGATCTCGCCCTCGAGGCGCGGGCGGACGGCGGAGATTTGGTGCTCGTCTTCACCGACGGTCAGCTTGAGGACTATCGGGCGGACATCGAGGGGACCCTCGAGGGCTACGCGGCATCGCTGCGGGAATCCGACGAGGTCGCCTCGCTTAAGATCGCCGACGACCACACGGGCATGACCATCGCCATCGCGCCCGCCTTGCTGGATAAGCCGGTGCTCACGGGCAAGGCGTTTATGGGCGTCCCGGGCATGTGCATAACGCTTCAGGCGCTCGACGGGGTAACAGACTGGCAGTTTGACGTCACGGTCATCGATGCCGAGACCGACGAGGAAATCGGCCATGCGACGCTGCCCGAGGAATCGTTGACGATCGGTTAGCGATTGCGTGCGGCGCGCTGGCGTCGCGGGTGACTACAGGAGCTCGTCCTCGCGCTTGGGCAGCAGGCAGGAGACGATAGCGCCGACGACGGCGGCGCCCGCGAGCACGCAGATGGCGGCGACGAAGCCCTCCGGGGTGTTCTGGTCACCGGTGCCGCCCGTGGCAAGTGAAACCGTCTGCAGCGCCATGGCGACGATCGCGGTGCCGAACGAGGAGCCGACCTGCTGCATGGTGCGTACGAGGATGGTGCCGTGCGGCACCTGCTCGGGGGAGAGGCCGACGTAGACCGCCGAATTGATGGGGATGTTCACCGTACCTTGGGCGAGTCCTCGCACGAACAGCAGGGCGACAAGCGGGACCGTCGGCGCGTCATGCGCGATGCAAAACGGCAGCGTGGTGGCGGCGAGCAGCAAAAACGCGGTCACCGACACCGCCTGGTCGCCAAAGCGGTCGATGATGTGCCGCACGAAGATACGGCTCACGAGCACGCCGATACCCTGCGCCATCATATACTCGCCCGTCTCGAAGACGGTGGAGCCGTGCATCTGCTGCCACCACAGCGGTAAAACAAACTGGGCGGCATAGAGGCATACGCCGAAGAAGAACGACGCGGTGCTCGCGGCGCGCGACGCGGACAGTGCAAGCAAGCGGATGTTTACGAGCGGGCTTTCGGTGCGGCGGAGCGTGTGCTGGCAGAAGGCCGCGATCAAGACCATACCGGCGACGATGGGGAGGGCGACGTCGATCAGCACGCTCGCGGGCTGGCTGGCGATGTTGGACAGGCCGAGCAGCACGAGCACAAGGCCGATCGAGATGAGGGCGAGACCGGCGAGGTCGAGCCGTCCCGCATGGTCGGCGCCGGCGGCGTCTCGCGGCATGAAGCGCAGCGCCAGCAGAATGGCGAGGATGCCGAGCGGGATGTTTACCAGGAAGAGCCAGTGCCAGGACAGCGAGTTCAAGATGATGCCGCCGACCGCGGGGCCGAGTACGGGGCCGAGCGAGATCGGCAGCGAGATGGTGGCGACGATGCCTGCGGTGCGGGTTATCCCGGCACGGCGCGCCTCCATGACCGGCAGGGTTTGCGTAAGCGGGAGGATCATGCCCGCGGCGATACCCTGGATCGCACGGAAGCCGATCAGCGCGGCGGTCGTCGTGCTCGCGGCGCAGCAGGCCGACGAGATGACGAACAGCACGAGGCAGCCGAGCCACAGGCGCCTGCCGCTCCAGCGTATGAGCGCCCAGCTCGTGATGGGCACGACCGCTGCCAGTGCAAGCAGGTAGGAGGTGCTCACCCACTGCATGGTGATGGTGTCCGAGCCGAACGCCTCGACGAGGGTGTCCATGCCCACCGAAACGAGAGTCGAGTCGATGACGGGCATGAGGACGCCGCAGATGATGGCGGCGAGATAGCCGGGGCCGAGGATAGCGAGCGCGCCGGGTTCTCGATCGGATGACGTGTTGCTGCCGTGCCTTGTCCGCTCCATGCTACCTCCCGCGCGCTGTTTGCCACCACCACGCTACCGGCAAATCGGGGCCGGGTTAAACCTGCGCGACAAGTTGGGGCTGGGTACTAAGGGCGACACTTGGCGGACGGCAAGACGGGGACCGGCGCAGCCCCGTCGAACACGCGATAGAGCTGCGCCTGCCCCCGTTTCGCACGTCTACATGATACGGGTCGATTCGAGGGCGTGCTCGAGGCGCTCGTTGAGACGGATCACGGGGCGCCTGAGCACGAGGCCGAGCAGCAAGGACGGAATCAGATAGAGCGCGAGCAGGCCGAGTTCAATCCAGAAATCGTCCCCGTATACCCCGAACATTGCCGCGCGCATCGCGCCCTCGGCGTGCACGAAGGGCAGCCAAGGGTAGATCGCCTGAAAGAGGGGCGGCAGCATCTGCTGCGGAAACGTGCCGCCGGAGCCGGCGACCTGCACCACCATGAGCACGACAGCCACGGCCTTGCCCACATCGCCGAACGATGCGGTGAGGGCGAAGATGATGTTCACGAACACAAACGATGAGACGAGGCCCGCGAGCACGAACAGGCCGGGATGGGCACATTGGACGCCCAGGTACCAGAGGTCTCCACCGCAGATGAGCAGGGTCTGTGCGGCGCCGAGGATCGCGAAGAGCGCAAGGCGCCCGATATAGGCCTGCGGCTGCGAGCAGCCTGTCTGCGCGAGCGCACGTCTGCTCGGTGTCGCCTTGATGAGCGCCGCGATCACCACGCCGCCGATCCAGATGGCAAGCGCGGTGTAAAACGGGGTCATGGCGGACCCGTTGTTGTCGACGGGGAAGACGGCGTGACGGTCCATCTGAACCGGCGTCGCGACAAACGAGGCGATTGCGTCGGGATTCGCGACGAGGATGGTGCGGACTTCGTCCAAGTCGTTCGCTGCAAGGGCGTTCTCGAGTCGGTGCTGAAGATCCCGAAGACCGCCTGCGGCCGCATCAAGCGTCTGCGCGGAGCTGTCGAGGGAGGAACGGGCATCGCCTAAGCCGGCAGACGCGGTGCCGGCGCCGTCGGCCACCGAGTCCATGACACCGGACAGCCCCTCCATGGCAGTGTCCACATTCGATACCGCATCGTCGATGCTGTCGGCAAGCTCGTCGAGCGCGCCGTGCAGCGAGGAATCATAGGTCGTCTGCGCATCGGCGAGGCTCGTGCGCGCGTCGGCGACCATCGTGTGCAGCTCGCTGCGGGCGTCGTCGGCGTCCACCGTCGTTTGTGCGATGTCCCCCGATGTCTTCTCAAGTCCTTGCGATAGGTCCTCGAGTTCGGTAATCGCTTGGTCCACGCGTTCGCAGATGCCCGCGATGGTCGTGGATGCCTCGTGGATGCGCGCGGCCTGTGCCGGATCGGCCGTGCCTTGCGCTTCCAGGCTTTTGAGGAGGGAAGCGCTGTCGGCAAGGGCGTCGGCGAGCCGACGGAGGAACTCCAGCTGACGGTCGACAGCCCCCTTCGTCTCGTCGAGTGCGGTGACGATTTTGTCGGCCTGCCCGTCTGCGGTGTCGAAGGCTCGGTCGATAGCCGCATCGACGTCGTCCATGCCGGCCGTACCCTGCGCAAAGGCCGCATCTGCCGCCTCGACCGCATCGTCGAGCGCGTCCCCGAGACCGCGCAGGCCGTCGGCGCTTTGCGTGCAGGCGCCGGAGACGTCGCCGATCGGTGCACGCGCAGCGTCGAGCGAGCTCGAGCTTGCGGCGACCAGGCTCTGTGATGAGGCCAGTACGTCGGAGAACGATCGCGCGGTCTGCGCGGTGCCGTCAAGCGTGTCCGCTGCCGTCACGAGCGCCTGATCGAGGCGAGCTGCCACCGAGGCGATTCTGTCGTCATCGAGCAGGCGACACAGTTCTTCGAGGGCGCCAGCGCCCACGTCGGTCGCCGTGCGGGCGAACCCTTCGTCGATATCGCGCTGGATTGCGGCGGACGCCTTGTCGGTGACGATTTCGGCGATGGCGTTCGCCTTTTGGTTTTGATAGAAAGCCACCTTTGCCTGACGGGGATTCGCCGAAAATCCGCTGAGCAGGCAGGCGGAGAAATCCTCGGGAATCACCACGGCGGCATAGTATTTCCCGGAGCGCACGCCCTCAAGGGCGTCTTCACGCGTGGTAGGGGTGTAGCCGATGGAGTCCGACTTCATCAGGTTCGCGACCACGCGCTCGCCGAGGTCGAGTGTGACGGGGATCAGCTCGCCGGTGTAGCCGGCGTCCTCGTTGACGACGGCGACGCGCAGGTTCTTCGTGTTGCCGTACGGATCCCAGCTGCCCGCGATGTTGAACCATGCGTAGAACGACGGCACGGCGACGATGCCGACGACCACCACGATGCCGATGGCGTTGGCGAGCGCGTGCCGCACGTCGCGGCGGAAAAACGAGACGATGGAGTGCATGGCGCTACGACCTTTCGGAGAGGGAGGCGGGATGAACAGGGGCGGATGGGCCGGCGTGGCCGGCACGAGTCGCCAGGCGGCGCGGGTGTCCGGTGCGTCCCGCAAGGACGCCGCGTGCACGTTCATGCAGGTACTCGATGACGATGAGGTAGATGCACGTCGCCGCGAGCGATATGATCCAGCAGATGAGCAGGGCGAACTTAGCGGGAAGCGCCAGCAGGGCGAGCAGCAGGGTCGCCGGTACCACGGCCAGGGCAACCAGTCCGCGACCGATGAGCATCGGATAGCGTCGCTCGAAGCGCGCCGCCCGCATCGGGTCGGCGACCCAGGCGCCAGCGCTCACGAAGCTTTCGCCTTTGCGCTCATCGAGCGCGTCTTCGGCGACGTCATGCTCGGCGATCATGAGATCGGTTTCAGCGAGCCTGCGGTCGAACAGGGTGTTGATGCCCACAAGATGCCGTCGCGCGCCGATGCCGACGAGCAGCGCCGGTATCGCGAACAGCAGCAGGGTTGCCAGGCTGCGGACGTAGAAGTCCCCGTAAAATCCGGCAACCGCCTCGCGCATGGCGTCGATGCCGTAGGTAAAGGGCAGCCAAGGGTGCAGGGCACGGAAAAAGCTCGGCATCATCTCGATGGGATAGGTCCCCGAGGTGCCCGGAATCTGCAGCACCACGAGCAGGACGCCGAGCGCCTTGCCGATGTGTTTGAAGGCGACGGCGAGCGCATAGACGATGAGGACGTAGACGAGCGATTCGACCATGCCCGCGAAGACGTAGGCGACAGGTACGACGCACTGGATGCCGAGCGCGATCACGCCCGCGCAGCAGATGATCGCCTGCAGCTGTCCCAGCATCGCGAGCAGCAGCCAGCGTCCGAGAAAGCCCTGCCAGGGAGCGATGGCCCCGAGGCCTTCCGGATCGACCTCCAGCTTGTAGATGGCGACGAGCACGAAGCCGCCGACCCACAGTGCCAGATTGGTGTAGAACGGCGCCACGCCTGCGCCATAGGTGTCCACGGGGAAGATCTCGTGCGTGACCAGGACGGCCGGCGCGCTCATGAACGAACCGACCTCGGTGGGGTCGAGGCGGACAAGGTCGCGCAGGGACGCCAGGGCCTCGGCGCCGCCGAGGGCGTCGATGTCGGTGGCGAGCCCGTCGACGTCTGTCGCGGCTTCCCTGAGCGAGGAAGACGTCTCCTTGATGGTGTCAGCCGCTTGGGCAAGCAGGGCGTCGAGCTGGTCGAGGGACGACTCGGCCTGCGACGCGATTGGAGAAAGCGAGCCCACGGCGCCCGACAGGCGCCCGCCCGCATCGGCGAAGGCGTCGAGCGAGGATGAGATCTGCAGCCCGATGACGCCGGACAGCTGCGCCTGCAGGTCGCTCAAGGCGTCTGCCCCGTCCTGAATGCTCCCGTTCACCGAGCTCGACAGGTCGCGTACGCTATCGGCGGCTGCCTTGATGTCGTCTGATAGCTCCTGCAGCCGGTCGAGCTGAGCCAGCTGTTCGTCGGATAGACTCGAAAGCAGGTCGATTTCCGCATCGATCTGCTGGAGCGCTTGCGTTCGCAGGCCGTTTTGCTCGGCGCCGTCGAGCGCCTCGATTGCGTTGCGGGCGTTCTCAAGCGAGGTCATAAGGTTGCGCACTGTATCGTTGAGGGCACGGATCTGCGCGATGGCGGCATCGATCTTGCCCTGCGCCCAGCCGATGTCTCCAGCGAGCTCCCCGATGTCGTAGGAGGCCTTTGACGAGATGCCTGCCATGGTTCTTGCGTCGGCGCCCATGTCGCCTGCAAGCTGGCCTGCGAGCGTCTGGGTACCGGAGCGCGCGGTGCCGAGTGCCTCCTGCGCGCGGTCGAGCGAATCGGCGAGCGATGAGCTTGAGTCCGCGATCTGCTTCAGGGCACCCCGGGCGTCTCCGACGGTCTGCCGGGCCGAGTCGATGCGCCGCTGGGCGCCATCCAGATCGTCTGCCAGCGCGGTGAGCGTCGCTGCGGTGTCGTGCAGGCTTCCGGCAGCATCCTGGGTCGCCTGGTCGACGCTTGCGGTCGCAGATGAGGCGGCCCCTTTGAGCCTGTCGGCCACCGTGTCGCCCACCACGCGCATGAACTCGCCCTCGATCTGGGTCTCAAGCGTGGTCGCGCCGGTGTCGGTCACCTTGGGTGCGATGGCGTTGGCTTTCTCGTTGACGTAGTAGGCGATATCCGCCGTTTCGGGCTTGCCGTCGACCACCCCTGCAAGGGTAGCCGAGAAATCGCGGGGGATGACGATTGCCGCATAGGCGCGGCCCGCTTCGACTTCGGACACGGCGTCGTCCTTGCTGGGGGAGAAGGTCCACTCGAGCTGATGGTTGTCTTCGAGCCGTTCGCGAATCATCTCGCCGGCGTTGATGTCTCCCAGCCCGGGCACCGTCGCGCCCTCGTCCTCGATGACGACCTCCACCGGCACGGTCCCCGTGTTCTCATAGGGGTTCCAGTTGGCCAGGATATTGATCCATGCGTACAGCGACGGGATGATGCACACGCCGAGCGCGATGACGATGGCTGCAGGATTGCGCACGATGCGCTTGAGGTCCCTGATGAAGATTTGCAAAACGGTACCCACGGCGTCCCCCACGACGGTTCGATGACAAAGTGTTGGAATGTTGTATCCGAGGGGATGGGTCTTTATGCACGCTCATCCAATACTTTTGAAAAAGATTCAAAAAACGTAAGCGATGCTACACTTTCCGGTGGATAAGCTGAGCGAAGGAGACGGTATGGTGAAGCGGGCCGACGGAACGGAACAGGGTGGCGCGAGCGCCAAAACAGCGAAGAGCGCCGCGACGCGCGAGAAAATCATGGCCGCCGCAACCCAGCTCATGGTCGAGCGCGGCGGTACGGGCTTTCAGATCGGCGAGGTGTCCGATCGGTGCGGCATCTCCAAAGGCGCCCTCTACTACTATTTCGCCGATAAGGGCTCACTTGTGCAGGCGATCTTCGATCGGGCGATGGAAGGGCTTGTCGCCGACGTCGAGGCCGCGGTCGCCCAGGCTCCTTCCTCGCGCGCTTCGATTCTGGGGCTCGTCGGCGCACTCGCGCATGCGGTCCGTCCCGGCAGCGCGCTTACGCTTGCGCTCGCCCATGGCATCTGGGATGTGGAGCACGAGGTGCTTCCGCACATCAAGGGGCGCATGGAGCGCATCATCGCGGTGCTCGAGGCGCAGCTCGAGCGGGCCAAGGTCGAGGGGCTCGTCAAGCCGGATGCCAACAGCCATCTGGTGGCGGTCGCCATCATCGGCGCCTTCGCGATCTCCGAATACGCCGGCGAGGCGGTCGATGCCGCGGGCGACCCCGAGGCATTCGCCCACGGCGTGCTCGATGTGGTGTTCCACGGTATCGGCGCGTGACGAGAGGCGGCTGTATGCGGGCCCGATGGGCCTAACGGAGCGCCCGTATAACCATGGTCGCTACGGCGGCTGCGGTTATCCAGAACGCAAGCGGGGCGAGGCCGGTCGGTATGACGGCGGCGATGAGCGCCGCGGTCACGGCGGAGAGCCCCAAAGCGCTCTCACAGGACAGGCGGAGCTTCCCGGGTGTTCGTTCTGCTGCGTCGAGCGCTCCGCAGAGCGCCAGGATGATATCGAGCGCCAGCGCCGACGAGAAGGCGCCGAGTGCCGACATGACGCCTGCGCTCCAAGCAAGGGGGATACAGACGAGAAGCGACGCTACGACGGCGACGGCGAGCGCGGGAAGAGCGTCCAGCGCGAGCAGTACCGGTGTCGACACGGGCAAGTGGTCGCGCATGAAGCGGTTGCCCATATCGTCGGTGAACGTCCGGGCGATTGCGCGCGGGAGCTCGGAACAGGAGAGCGCAAACAGCAGCCATGAGGCGGCACCGAGGATGCGCCCGCCCGTTGCCCCTCCGAGCATGCCGGACGCGGCGCTCATCTCGGCAAGGGAGCCGGAAAGCAACGCGACGCCCATCGGCGCCAGGACGGCGCCAGCCCCCAGCAGCTGCGGCAGCATGTCGTATCTGCGAACGAGCGAGATGGCGGAGCGCGCGAGGACCGTTGCCGTTCCCCTGATGCATGGCATGTGGCCGATAGGGCGACGCCGCGCCGCGCGACGGCTTTTGATGAGGCTGCGGTAGAGCTTGGGGTTGTAGACCGCCATGCGGCGCACCGCGTAGACGGAGGCGTCGCCGGCATCGCACGTGAGCGCGCAGGCGGGTAGAGTGCGGGCGACGACCGCGCTCGTCGCGACGAGCAGAAGCGTACCTGCTGCAGCAGCGATGGGTGCGGATGCCCCGGGCTTGCCGAAGATCAGCGCTTGAGCAATGCCGGCGAACCGGGGGAGGAGCGCACCGGTCGTGACGACGAGCATGATGCCCGCCGCGGCGATGGCGCAGACGAGGGCGAGGCGCCGCCTGCCCGCGACGCGCAGCCGGATCTCGCCGACGACCCAGGCGAGGGCATACGACGCACTCGTCATCAGACCTGCGGTCATCGCGTAGGGCAGGCAGATAACAAGGTCGGCTTGGGTGCCGAGTGCCGTTGCGGCGAAGGCTGCGACGAGGTAGCCCGCAGCACCTCCCACAAGGGCGCGCGCGATCAGACGCGGTGCGAGTTCGACGAGGTTCCAGCCGGCAAGCGCCACGGGCGTCTGCGCGAGCCAGGCGGCGTCGGGCGCGGAGACGGCCCAGGGTGCACGCCAGGCGGCGCGAACTGACCACAGGGCTGCCGCGCAGACGGGGAGCGCAAGGGCGGCTCCCGCGATGAGCAGGGCGATATCGGCGGTGACGGCTGCCATCTCGGGGCTGTCGGTCTGCGCGGATCCGGTAACGAGGCCCAATAACCACAGCCAGCACGCGACAGCGCATCCGCAGACGATGACCGCCACGTAGAGCAGGTAGATTCGTTCGCTCAAATCGCGCGTGTCGTCCAAGTCAGCACCGGCCGCCCACAGCCAGAAGTTGGCAGAGGCGCGCAGGTGCTTGCGCTTGAGCCAAAGCATGGTGGAAAGCCCGCCGAACATGATTGTCACCTACACGGATTTCCAGAACGCATCGTCGACGGGGCCGTCAAGATGCTCCAGTCTACCGCCCTTGAGCATGAGCATGCAGGTAGGCTGGAGCGTTTCGAGCGCATGGTGGCAGCTCATGATGATGGCGCAGCCGCAAGCGGCGGCACGGGCGAGCTCCTCCTCGAGCACGCGCGCGGAGGTGGGGTCGAGCGGACCGGTGGGCTCGTCGAGCATCAAAAGGGCGGGCTGGACGGCCAAGGCGAGCGTGCAGGCGAGCTTCCCGCGCATGCCTCGCGAGAAGCTCTGCGGATACTGGTCGCAAAAGCGCGCGATGCCGAAGCGCTCGAGCAGGCGGTCGGCCTCGTCCCAACGCTCGTCGTCCCAGTTGTTGGCTCGCCCCAACAGCTCGACATGCTCGTAGGCGGTGAGATCGTCGTAGAACGCGGGGACGTCCGCGACGAACGCCATGCGGCTGCGCTCGGTGGGCCTGGCGCGCTCGAGCGCGGTTCCGTTGAGCAGGATGGTGCCCTCGCGGAGCCGCTCCCAGCCGGCAAGACAGCGCAAGAGCGTGGATTTTCCCGCGCCGTTCGGGCCGACAAGCAGCGCCACGTCGCCTGCAGCGAGCGAAAACGTCACCTGTTCCCAGATGTTGGCACGACCGTAACCGAACGCGATGTCTCGAACATCGAGGATATCCATAGCGGGCCTTTCGCTTACCGCACCGTGAACACGTAGCTCACGGTGCCTTCGCCGAAGGTGACTTTCACGCAGTAGCGCCAGCCGGGCTCGATAGCGAGCGTTACCGTGCTGTCGACGAGCGCTGCTTCGACCTGTTGGCCGGGAAGCGCGTCCGCATCGATATCCGAAGGAGATGCCGCCTTCTCGGTAGCCGCTGCGATGTCGTCCTCGCTCCAGCGCGTGACCGACACCGAGCGGGCGGAGCGGTCGAGGGCCAACGTGGCCTCGATTTCGCTGTCGATACGCGCATCGGGGATGTCGTCGCGAGAGATCTGCGTGGGATGGGGGACGTCCGCCACGACGGTCCGCATCTGCCCGTCCTCTTTAAAGCTCCAGGTGAAGCCGTTGGTGAGGGGCATCAGCGAGACCGCCGCAAGATCGGTGGTGTAGTCGAGTGAGGCGCTTGCCGGCTGCGAGGGGTCGGGCTCGCTCCAGAGCTGGGCGACGAGCTCATCGTAGACGGCAGCGTCCTCGGGCGCCCCTTCGTCGATGACCTCGACGCGCGTGATGCCGGGATACTGCCCGGGATAGCTTTCGAGCATGATGCCGTTGCCGGTTATGCGCACGACGTTGCCGGGCTCGAGGTCCTCGGGCGCGATGGCGGCGCCATCGATGCCGGCGATCTCGGCGTCGCCGATCGCGGTCGGGACGAAGGGCGTCTCGGTGTCCTGATCGACAAGCAGCAGGCTGCCGTCGCTTAGACGAAGGACCATCGCGGTGCTTTCGAGCTCCTGCTGTTCCTTTTGCTGTCCCGCGTCGCTTCCTTCGGCGCGCTTTGTGCCGTTGGCTGCACAGCCGGCGATGCCGACGACGGCACCGAGGCAGGCGAGCGCGATGATCGCGATGCGGAGGTTCATGGGCAGCCTTTCGTCAGAGGGCCGAAGACGGATTTCCGTTTGTCACATGATACGCTACGTCGCGATACGACGGTATACGCGGCCGTCGTCGCTGCGCTCGAGGTATCCGAGGTCGACGAGCATGCGCCGCAGCCACGCGTGGTCGTCGACGATATCCAGCAGGATGAAGTTGACCTCCTGCTCGGTATAGGTGCGCCTCGCTTCGAAGCGGCTCGTCGCGTAGCGTAGCAGTGCCTGTCGATAGATGTCCTTGCGCGGTATGGTCGCCACCCGGCCCGCTTCGTCGATAAACCGACGGCGAAACTCAGCGTCAACATACGCGATGTCGTTGTTCATGGACACTTCCTTAGACAGGTGGGGTCGGCCCGGCTCGTCAGTCCGCCGTGTAGTCGTGGAGTACGGCCTCGATGTTGTTGCCCTCGGGGTCGAGCACGAAGCAGGCGTAGTAGCCGGGGTGGTAGTCGCGCGGGCCCAGGGCGCCGTTATCGGTACCGCCGTCGAGCGCGGCCTCGTAGAACGCCCGGACATCATCGGTGGTCTTGGCGCGCCATGCGTAATGGCTCGGCGCAGGCGCGATGCCCTCCTTGGTCGCCGAGATCCAGACGGCGTCGCCCGTCTCGTCGTCGACGAATTGCGTGCCGCCCGGGTACTCCACGCCTTTGTGATAGCCCACGGTTGCGAGCACGCGCTCGTAGTAGGCGGCCATGGCAGCGGGATCGGATGCATGGATGATGAGGTGATCGAACATGGCATTCCTTTCGCAGATGGTGCAGATGGGTACGTGTTCGTTTCATCCCCTTATTGCCGGCGATGGTGACGGCCGACTCCATTTTCCCATCGTGCCCATGGGCAGATACCGATACCTTCGGCGAGCGGTGCGCTCCGCGCTGGGGACCAGCAGTTTTCTCGTATCAGGATCGAGGCTCTCGCGAAGTGAGTGCTTCATATTGAAAACCCTTTGTATACCGCGGAGGTTGCAATTCGTGTACCTGCGGATTTCTTGCTGTGCAGTACAGGGATACTCGAGGAATCCAAAACGAAGCACTCACTTCGCGAAATCGGACGAGCCCCGGCGCGCTTGAGGGAGCTGCTCCATCGACCAGAGGGGCTCTTTCGGGCAAAATGGCCCGCGTCGACCGAGACCGCGTTGCCGTTTTGGCATGCGTTTCGCCATCTTCAGCGTGCTACCATCGTGGACGCGATGCGAAAGCGGGGAGGCGCGCATGAAGCAGGCGGTCGTGGGGCTTGTCGCCCACGTGGACGCGGGGAAAACGACACTGGCAGAAGCCATGCTTTTCGCAGCGGGCTCCATCCGCGCGCGCGGACGCGTCGACCGCGGGGATGCGCACCTGGACAGCGATGCCATGGAGCGCGAGCGCGGGATCACGATTTTCTCCTCGCAGGCGTCATTCGATTTCGAGGGCTTCCATTACATGCTGCTCGACGCCCCCGGGCACGTCGACTTTTCCGCCGAGGCCGAGCGCACGCTGCGCGCGCTCGACTGCGCGGTGCTCGTGATCGGCGCAAATGACGGCGTCCAGGGGCATACCGAGACCATGTGGGACCTGCTTGCGCGCTATCGGGTGCCGACATTCCTGTTTGTCAACAAGATGGATCTTGCCACCGCCGATCCGGATGCGCTGATGCAGCAGGTCCATGGGCGCCTTGACCCGATGTGTTTGGACGGTGCGGCCCTGCTCGCTGCCGACGAGTCCGTGACGGAGGACGCCGCGGCGACCGACGAGACGGTGCTCGACGAATATCTCGAGACCGGCGCGCTTTCCTCCACGACGCTTCGCCGCCTCGTCACCGAGCGTCGTATCTTCGCTGTGTTCTCGGGATCGGCGCTTCGTGGTGACGGCGTCGAGGACCTGCTGCGCGGCATAGCCTCGCTGATGCCCGAGCGCACGTGGCCCGACGAGTTCGCCGCGCGCGTGTACAAGGTGAGCCGCTCGCCGCGCGGCGAGCGGCTGGCATGGCTCAAGGTCACCGGTGGGGTGCTGCGCGCCAAGATGTTCGCCTCGGGCACCGACCATGGCGAGGTATGGGAGGAAAAGGTCGATCAGGTCCGCATCTACCAGGCCGACTCGTTTCAGACGGTGACAGAGGTCCCCGCAGGACGCATCTGCGCGGTGACGGGCCTTTCTCACGTGATGCCGGGCAGTGTCCTCGGCGCCGAGCCGCAGGGTCTGGCGCCGCTGCTCGCCCCCGTCCTGTCCTACCAGGTGCTTCCTGGCGATAACGACGTGCATACGGTGGTGCGCGCCCTGCGCGAACTCGCCGATGAGGATCCCTTGCTCGGCGTGAGTTGGCAGGAGCATCTGCAAGAGGTGCACGTGCAGCTCATGGGCGCCGTGCAGCGCGAGGTCGTGCAGCAGGTGCTCGCGGAGCGCTTCGGTCTAGCCGTCGATTTCGGTCCGGGCGGCATTCTGTACAAAGAGACGCTGCGCGCGCCCGCGGAGGGTGTCGGCCATTTCGAGCCGCTTCGGCATTACGCTGAGGCCCACCTGCTTATCGAGCCCCTGCCGCGCGGGATGGGAATCGAGGTCGGTACGCGCTGCTCGGAGGACGACCTCGACCGCAACTGGCAGCGGCTCATTCTCACCCATGTGCTCGAGCGCGCGCATATCGGCGTGCTGACCGGCTCGCCGCTCGCCGACGTGCGCATCACGCTGCTCGCCGGTCGCGCGCATGCCAAGCACACCGAGGGCGGCGACTTTCGGCAAGCGACCTACCGCGCCATCCGCCAAGCGCTCATGTGCGCCCGCGAGCAGGGGGCGTGCGAGCTGCTGGAACCCTGGTACCTCTTCCGCCTGGTGGTGCCCGCGGACAAGGTCGGGCGGGCGCTCGCCGACCTGCAGCGCATGGGGGCGTCGTTCGATCCGCCAGCGACAGCGGGGGAGGTCGCCACGCTCGTCGGATTCGCGCCGGCATCCGAGATGCGCGAGTACGCGCTCGACGTGACGGGCTACACGGCGGGGCTTGGACGTCTGGCGCTCGAATATGCCGGGTATCGGGAATGCCACGACGCGGAACGCGTGATTGCCGAGGCCGCCTACGATCCGGAGGCCGATCTGCCCAACACGCCGGATTCGGTCTTCTGCGCGCACGGGGCGGGCTATACCGTCAAGTGGCACGAGGTCGCCGAGCAGGCGCACGTGGAGGTCGATCCCACGCGCCTGCGTCCCTGGCGCGAAGCCGACGCCTCGTTTTTCGCGCGGGGGTAGCGCGACCGGGCGCTGAGTGCTCCCCGAGAAGCACATGTGCGTTTACGGTGCGGTTTATGGGAGGCCTGGCGAGTAGACCGCTGAACCCGCAGGCGCGCTGCCAGCGCTTTTGCTCTGGGCATCGGCGGTGATACTCGACCATCCTGCCATAAACCGCACCGTAAACCGTTCGTTTGTGAAGATAAAGAGGGCGCCGCGGCGTCCTTACCGCAGCATCCAGGCAAAACCCCAGCTCGGCATGGCGATCGTCGCGAGCTCGGCGGTCTCGCCGCTCACCAGGTCGGTGTACGTGGCCGTCTCGGGCATCCAGATGGTCTTGGCGTCGTCGCTGAAGTTGAACACGGCGTGCAGCGTCCTGTCGCCGATGCTGCGTACGACCCACAGGATCGAGGTGTCGTCGTAATCCTTGGTGCGCACGTCGGCGTCGGCCGAGAACACCGGCTCGTCGCGGCGGATATTCTCAAGCGCGCGCAAGGCGCCGAAGATGCGCTGCTGGACAGACCCGGGCTCGTCGATGTTTTTCGCAAGCTGCCAGTCGAACGCGCCGCGGTGGATGTAACGGGAGTCCTCGGCCTTCTCGGGGTCGTCCTTGTAGGTGTAGTCGTTCACCTGGCCGACCTCGTCGCCGCTGTAGATGATGGGCAGCCCCGACTGCGTGAACATGTAGGCGTGCAACATGATGTCCTTGCGGATGGCAACCTCCATCGCCTCGTCGTTGCCCTCGAAGCCGGCCGCCTCGATGCCGCACATGGATGCGGTGGTGGCGCAGAAGCGCGCATCGCCCGTGACGGGGTCGGCGTTGTAGAGCTCGCCGCGCGAGACGCTGCCGGGCGTATGGCCCTGGAAGTAGTCGTTCAGGTACGTCTTATGCGGCACCTCTGCCATGCCCCACGTCGAGAGCGTCCCGTAATCCAAGCCCCAGCCGATATCGTCGTGGCAGCGCAGATAGTTGAGGAAGGTGTAGCTACGGGGCAGCGAGCATACGATGTCGGTCTGCTGGCGCAGCAGGCGCGCATCGCGCGTCGCGACGGTATTCCAGGTGGTCGCCATGGTGGTCACGTTGTAGAGCATGTGGCACTCGGGCTTCTCGACGGTGCCGAAGTACGGCGCGACCTCCACCGGCGCCATGACGACCTCGCCCAGAAGCACGATGCCCGGGCACACGATCTCGCCGATCATGCGCATCATGCGCACGATAGTGTGGACCTGCTTGAGGTTGCGGCACTTGGTGCCGAGCTGCTTCCAGATGTAGGGGACCGCATCGATGCGGATGATGTCGATGCCCTGGTTTGCCAGGAACAGGAAGTTGTACATCATCTCGTTGAACACGCGCGGGTTGCGGTAGTTGAGATCCCACTGGTAGGGGTAGAACTGCGTCATCACGCACTGGTCGAGCTCGGGCAGGTAGGTGAAGTGGCCGGGTGCGGTGGTGGGGAAGACCTGCGGCACGTCGCGCGTGTAGCGGTCGATGATGCCCTGGTCGTGCACGAAGAAATAGCGGCTCATGTACTCGCCTTCGCCGGCGCGGGCGCGCCGGGCCCACTCATGCTCGTCAGAGGTGTGGTTCATGACGAAGTCCATGCACAGGCTGATGCCGCGCGTGTGGCATTTGGAGGCGAGGTGCGCAAGGTCGTCCATGGTGCCGAGCGCGGGGTTCACGCGTCGGAAATCCGAGACCGCGTAGCCGCCGTCCGAGCGGCTCTTGTCGGCGGGCGTGTCGAGGAACGGCATGAGATGGATGTAGTTGACGCCGCATCGCTCGATATAGGGGAGATTCTTCTCGACGCCTTTGATGGTGCCGGCGAAATTGTCGATGTACATCTGCATGCCGAGCATGTTGGTCGCGCGGTACCACGCGCCGGCCTCCTCGCGTGCGAGGTCGAGCTTCTTGAGCTTGTTGTCGCGCTCGTCGAAGAAGCGCTTCAGCCCGTCGCAGAGCTCGGCGAACATATCGCCGTTGTCGTAGAGCTCCATGTAGAGCCAGCGCAGCTCATCGCGATGGCGCGCCAGGCGCTCGGCGAACACCTTGTCGGCGGCCTTCCCGCGCACCGCCGGTCCGTTCGCGCCGCCGGCCGCCTGGGAAGCAGGTTTGCGGGTGGTTGCCATGGTCCCGTCCTTCCTTCGCATCTCGGTCCAGACGGGTTCATTCTATGGCCTCTACGAGCGGATTCGATCAACAGGAGGGCTGCGGTGCAAGACTCGTGGCAATCGTGTATATCCGTTGTGGGAACGATATCGCAAATTGGGAGGTCCGCTCCGGCCGACCGTCCGGGGACCCTTCCGGCGAGGGGCGCGCCCGGGCGTCGGCGGCCGCGCCGGGCAGGGACGTCGCGGCTTCGCTCGGCCCCCGGCTGCGCCGGGCATGGGTTGAAACGAACCCGTCCCCAACGAACCCGTCCCCAACGAACCCCTGCCGGCGCGGGGTCACGCCCGCATGCTCTGGTCGCGCACCGAGATGTGGAGCGACTGCCGCTGGTCGGCGCCGCCCCGGAACACGCCCGCCTCGATGGGGCAGTCGGAGAAGTCGCGCCCGCGGGCGAGCTCGATGTAGGCGTCGTCGACCTCCCGGTCGTTGGTGGGGTCGATGCCGCGCCAGCCGTTCCCGTCGTGCACCTCCACCCAGGCGTGCGTCGCGCCGTCGCCCACGACGAGGCCGTTGACGTAGCGGGCGGCCACCCCCAGGGACCGCAGCGCGGCGATGAGGATGTGCGCGTAGTCCTGGCACACGCCCCGGCGCTGGGCGAAGGCGTCGGCGGCGCAGGTGGTGGTCGCCGTGCTCCCCGGCTCGTAGGCCATGGCCCCGTGCAGCGCGCCGGAGAGCCGCCGCGCCGCGCCCCAGGGGTCCTCCGCCGCCGCGGGGGCGCCCGCGCCCGAGGCGTCGCGCGCGAAGGCGGCGATGGCGTCGTCGCCGGCGGCGAGCGCCGAGGGCCGTCGGTAGATCGGGTGCGCCGGCGCGCGGACGGTCTGAGCGCGGTCGACGAGCACGCGGCCGGCGGACAGGAACGAGAAGGCGCGGTGGGCCGCGGCGACCCGCCCCGCGAGCACGGTGTTGCCGAAGCCGTCGACCTGCGCGGTCAGCCCCGTGTCGGGGGTCACCACGGTCTGGGCGGAAAGGACCGTCTGCCCGGCCGTGCTCGCGGGCTGGCAGCGGAGGAGGAAGTCGTGCTCGCGGACGGGCTCGCTCATCTCGAGCGCGGTCTCGAACGAGTAGCTGAGGATGCGCATGCGCCCCACCCCGTCCTAGGAGAAGATGCCGTTGACGCACGCGATCGCGCGCGAGAGGAGCGCGTCGTCCGCGTCGTCGGGGAACGAGGGGGAGGAGGCGATGGACGCCAGCTCCTTGAAGGCGGGGCGACTGTAGGCGGCGCCCGTGCGGTCGAGGCGGCTGGCGAGCCGGTCCACCTCGTGCGGGATGTCGGCGAGCCGGTAGCGCAGGCGGGCGCACAGGTCCACGCGCTCCACCGTCATCCCGCACTTCACCAGGCAGCGCGCCGCGTCATCCGTCACGAAGTCGTCGATGCACCCCTTGAAGGCCATGATGTTGTCCTGCACCTGCTGCAGGTCGAGCAGGGGGCTCGCCGAGGCGCCCGCGGCCTCCAGGGCGTTGACCGCCATCTGGATGTACCCGAGGCTCTCGGTCCCCAGCGCGTCGCGGCAGGCGAGGGCGTTGTCGTAGGCGGCGTCCATGGAGCACGCCACCGACGAGGGGTTGTCGCGGTTGAACAGGCAGCGCTGGAAGAACTCGAGCGGCGTCTCGGTCTCGCAGCGGAACCCGAGGTCGGCGAGCTGGCCCCGCCAGTCGCCCGCGAGGTCGTCAAGCGCGCGGTCCGCGACCCGGTCGTAGGTGCTCAGGATGAAGCGCTGCGTGGTGAAGCTGCGCTCCAGGTAGCGTCCCAACCACAGCAGGTGGTCGATGCGGTTCAGCGAGAGAGAACCCATGTGTCCTTGAACCCTCCTCCTTGGCTCGAGTTGACGATCGCGGAGCCCTCCTCGCGCGCGTAGCGCGAAAGGCCGCTCGCCCAGACGGTCGTGGTCGCCCCGCTCAGGACGAAGGCGCGCAGGTCGGCCTTGCGCGGGACCACCTCGCCGCCCATGTAGGTCGGCAGGCAGGTGAAATCCACCACCTCCTGCGCGATGAAGCGGCGCGGCTCGGCGCGGACGGCGCGCTTGAGCGCCTCGAGGCCCGCGGCGTCCAGCGACGACCCGAAGACGACGCCGTACCCTCCCGCCTCGGCGACGTCCTTGATGACGAGCGTGTCCGCATGGTCCAGGACGTACGCAAGGTCGTCGGGGTAGAACGGCAGGTAGGTGGGGGCGTTGCTCAGGATGGGGCGCTCGCCCAGGTAGTACTCGACCATCTTGGGCACGAAGTAGTAGATGCCCTTGTCGTCCGCCGCGCCGTTGCCCGGGGCGTTCAGGACGGCGACGGAGCCCGCGCGGTAGGCGGCCATGAGGTTGGGGACGCCGATCAGGCTGTCGGGGCGGAAGCACAGCGGGTCCAGGAACTCGTCGGAGACGCGCCGGTAGACCGCGCCCACCCGGCTCATCCCCGAGGCGTCGCGGTAGTAGAGCCTCCCGTCCTCGCAGAACAGCTCGTCGGGGGTTGCGAGCAGGGCGTCCGCCTGCTCGGCGAGGTAGGCGTGCTCGAAGTACGCGGCGTTGTAGCGCCCCGGGGTCAGCACGACGTTGATGCCGCCGCGGTTCACGTGGTCCATCACCGCCTTGAGGCGGGCGCCGTAATCGCGGTTGTCCACGACCGGGACGCGCCGGAAGGTGGTGTCGTCGCACCGGCGGCAGAGGCTCCGCGCGATGAGCGGGTAGGAGGCGCCCGACGGGATGCGGAGGTTGTCCTCGAGCACGTACCAGGTGCCGTCCGCGCCCTCCACGAGGTCGATGCCCGAGATGTGGCTGTAGATGCCGTCCGGGGGCGCGATCCCCACGCACTGGGGCAGGTAGCCGGAGCTCGCGAAGGCGAAGTCCTCCGGGACCACCCCGTCGCGCACGATCTGCCGGTCCCCGTAGATGTCGCGCAGGTACGCGTTGAGGGCGTCGACGCGCTGGGCGAGCCCTCGCTCGAGCGTCTGCCAGGTCCCGGCGTCGATGATGCGGGGGATGGCGTCGAAGGGGAACAGCCGCTCGGTGAAGGCCCCGTCCCGGTAGATGCCGAACTTCACCCCGTAGCGCGCGAGCTGCTGGTTGATCTTGGGCGTGTGGGGGACGAGCCCGGTGTAGGGGGCCGTGCCCACGCTGCCGTCGGGTCCGTATGCGTCCATGCTTCCCTCCCTGCTCCGTCGTCGGTGGGCCCGCGCGGCGGGCCGGGCGCCGTGCGGGGTAGCCTCAGCGCCGAGTATGGAGGGTGCTGGTTTCCGGAAGATGAACGGGCGCCCAAGAAGGCGGTTGCGTTTCGCGCCCGTTGCGAGACGGTTTCATGGCAGATGGGGCGCGCCGGCGGAGACGCCGCGGCCCATGGGTTGAAACGGACCCGTCCCCAACGAACCCCCAACGGACCCCGGGCCGGTGCGGCCGCTACTGCTCCGAGCTCACGTAGCTCTCGTCCACGGTGATCTTGGGGATCGTGCGCGGGTAGTGGTCCCGCACGATCCGGCTCACGCGCCGGCGCAGCTCGTCGGCGCCCATGGGCAGGTCGGCGGGGCGCACGCAGTCGAAGATCACGTTGGTGTGCGTGGGGCCGGGCACGCAGCGCAGGTCGTGGATGGTGATGCGCGGGTCGATGATCTTCACGGCCTGGTCGATCCAGCCGCGCATGTCGACCACGGCGGGATCGTCGGTCACGATGGGGTCGTAGTGCAGGGTCACGATCAGGCGGTCGTCGTTCTTGAAGTCCTGCTCGATGTTGTCGATGAGGTCGTGGCTCTCGATGGGGTCGGCCTCGGCGGCCATCTCGACGTGCGCGCTCGCGAACTGCCGTCCGGGGCCGTAGTCGTGCACCATGAGGTCGTGGGTGCCGAGCACCCCCGGGTAGCCCATGATCTTGGTCCGGATGTGCTCGACGAGCTCGGGGGAGGGCGCCTGCCCGAGCAGGGGGTTGACCGTGTCGCGCACCAGGCCGATGCCGCTCCAGACGATGAAGGCGCCCACCGCCGCGCCCGCCGCGCCGTCGAGCTGGATTCCCGTCGCCTGGGAGACGACGGCCGAGGCGAGGACGGCGGCGGTCGAGATGACGTCGTTCCTGGAGTCCACGGCGGTCGCCTGGAGCGTCTCGGACCCGATGCGCTTCCCGAGGGTGCGGTTGAACGCGGCCATCCACAGCTTCACGGCGATGGAGAGCGCGAGGACGGCGACGAGCGCGCCGCTGAACTCGACCGGCGCGGGGTCCAGGATGCGCTCGACGGACGACCCGACCAGGTTGATGCCGATGGCCAGCACGAGCGCCGCCACGACGAGTCCCGCGAGGTACTCGTAGCGGCCGTGGCCGTAGGGGTGCTCGGGGTCGGCGGGCCGGCTCGCGAGCTTGAAGCCGAGCAGGCTCACGATGTTGCTCGCGGCGTCGGAGAGGTTGTTGACCGCGTCGGCGACGATGGACACCGAGCCCGCGAGCGCGCCGATGGCGCCCTTGGCGATGCACAGCGCGATGTTGCAGACGATGCACACGATACCGGCGAACTGGCCGTAGGCGGTGCGCACGGCGGCGTCGCCCGTGTTGCCGCTGTCCTTGACGAAGCGCCGGACCAGCCATTCGGTCATGGAGCCCTCCCGGAAAGAGAAATCGACAGGCCGAGGGGCCTGCCGATGAGCTTGCTGATATACGCGTCAACTATACCACCCGCGCGGCGCGCGCCCTCCCGCCGGGCCCGCATCCGGGCGCCCGGCGGGACCCGGGGCGCGGGGGCTAGTCCTCCAGCGCGTAGTAGCGGCCGAGGGCGTCGGCGCCCAGGATGGCGTCGGCGAGCATCTCGGGCGTGACGTCGAAGGGCATGTTGCCCACCGTGTCGGCGGGCGCGCAGGCGGCCTCGGCCACGGCCATGACGCGCTCGCGCGAGGCGTCCTCCACGCCCAGCTCGGCCAGGGTGACGGGCAGGCCGACCTCCAGGCAGAAGCCGAGCACCTGCTCCAGGGTCTCGGTGGGGGCGTTCTCGAGCACCAGCTGGACGAGGGTGCCGAAGGCGACCTTCTCGCCGTGGAGCATGGCGTGGGTCTCGGGGAGCTGCGTCATGCCGTTGTGGACGGCGTGCGCGGCGGCCAGCCCGCAGCTCTCGAACCCGATGCCGGACAGCAGGGTGTTGGCCTCGATGACGTGCTCGACGGCGGGGGTGAGGCACCCGGCCTCGAGCGCCACCTTGGCCTTCACGCCGTCGGCCATGAGGGTGTCGAAGCACAGCCGCGCGAGCGCGAGCGCGGCGGCGGTCGCCTTGCCGCCCGCGCAGGTGTCCGCCTCGGAGTCCACGCACGCCTTCGCCTCGAAGTACGTGGCGAGCGCATCGCCCATGCCCGAGACCATGAGGCGCGCCGGCGCCGCCGCGATCACCGTGGAGTCCATGAGGACCACGTCGGGGTTGGAGGGGAGGAACAGGTAGCGGTCGAACACGCCGTCGGCGGTGTAGATGACGGACAGGGCGCTGCAGGGCGCGTCCGACGACGCGGCGGTGGGGCAGACGATGACGGGCGCGCCCAGGTAGTGGGCGACCGCCTTGGCCGTGTCGAGCACCTTGCCGCCGCCGATGCCGGCGACGACGTCGCAGCCGGCCCCGCGCGCGACGGCGCAGAGCCGCTCGATCTCCGCGTCGCAGCACTCGCCGCCGAAGTCCTCGAGGACGAGCTCGGCGCCCGCCGCCTCGAAGCCCCGACGGACCTTGCCGCCGACGCGCTCGGCGCCCGCGGGCGTGGCGATGGCCAGGGTCCTCGCGCCGAGCGGCGCGGCGTAGGAGGCGAGCTCCGCGAGGGCGTCGGGGCCCTGGACGTACTTGCCGGGGCTGTTGAAGATGCGTGCCATGGTTCTTCCTTTCCTGGGGGCGCCGCCTGCCGCGGCGCGTCTGCGGGTATTGTACCCGCAGGGCCGGCAGCCCCGGGCGCCGCGTCCGGGGCTGCCGGCCGTCCGAGGGCCCGCGCACAACATATGGGTCCGACGCCCCGAGCGGTCGCGAGCGGGGGCCGAACGTGAATTCCTGTGGACCATCCAAAATCCACGACCGCGCGCGGGCGCCGGGGAACGCCGCAGGTGAGCGGCGCGCGGTGTTCGCGCTCCGGTTGAGGCGCCAATGTGTCGGGAAACAAATCTTTCGTTCTGACCTGCAAAAACACAACATCTTGTGTTTGTCCTCGCCGTGTTTACCGCATGTAGTGAAGACGGCTTGTCGTATGATGGAACGGCGCATCCGACGCCGCGCCGCCCGGGCACCTACTCCGCCCGCCGGCGCGCACCCGTCGCGAGACGCGCCGCGCGCCCGCGCGACGCATCCGGGGCCGCCCAGGCGGTCCGGGAAACGTCCACGCGGCGCGGTATCTTGACATCGACGCACCATGACGGCGAAAGGGTCGAACATGAAGATCATCAAGCGAAGCGGCACCGAGGTCGCCTTCGACATCGAGAAGATCGCGAACGCCATCCGCGGCGCCAACCGCGAGGTCGACGAGGCCGACCGCCTCTCGGAGCGCGAGATCGCCTTCGCTTCCCAGAACGTCGCCGAGGCCTGCGAGAAGGCGGGCCACACCGTGTCGGTGGAGGAGATCCAGGACATGGTGGAGGACGAGATCATGGCGCTCGACCACTACGAGGTCGCCCGCCACTACATCATCTACCGCTACGTCCAAAGCCTGAAGCGCACCAAGAACACCACGGACGACAAGATCCTGTCCCTCATCGAGTGCAACAACGAGGAGGTCAAGCAGGAGAACTCGAACAAGAACCCCACCGTCAACTCCGTGCAGCGCGATTACATGGCCGGCGAGGTCTCCAAGGACCTCACCCAGCGCGTGCTGCTGCCGAGCGACGTCGTCGACGCGCACAACGAGGGCCTCATCCACTTCCACGACTCGGACTACTTCGCCCAGCACATGCACAACTGCGACCTCGTGAACCTCGAGGACATGCTGCAGAACGGCACCGTCATCTCGGGCACCCTCATCGAGCGCCCGCACAGCTTCTCGACCGCCTGCAACATCGCCACCCAGATCATCGCCCAGGTCGCGAGCTGCCAGTACGGCGGCCAGTCCATCTCGCTCACCCATCTGGCGCCCTTCGTCGACGTGAGCCGCCAGAAGATCCGCCGCCAGGTCGAGGCCGAGCTCGCCGAGCTGGGCTTCGAGGCCCCCGAGGAGAAGGTCTCCTCCGTGGTCGAGGAGCGCCTGCGCGACGAGATCCGCCGCGGCGTCCAGACCATCCAGTACCAGGTCGTCACCCTCATGACCACCAACGGCCAGGCGCCGTTCGTGACCGTGTTCATGTACCTCAACGAGGCGCGCTCCGAGGCCGAGAAGCACGATCTGGCCATGATCATCGAGGAGACCCTGCGCCAGCGCTACGAGGGCGTCAAGAACGAGGCGGGCGTGTGGATCACCCCCGCCTTCCCCAAGCTCATCTACGTGCTGGAGGAGGACAACGTCGCCGAGGGCTCGCCGTACTTCTACCTCACCCAGCTCGCCGCCAAGTGCACCGCCAAGCGCATGGTGCCCGATTACATCTCCGAGAAGATGATGCGGAAGTACAAGCTGTCGAAGGGCGAGACCGAGGGCAACGGCGACTGCTACACCTGCATGGGCTGCCGCAGCTTCCTCACCCCGGACCGCTCGGGCAACGGCTTCGACAACGTGGCGCGCGCCAAGAACTACGAGCCGGGCAAGCCCAAGTACTACGGCCGCTTCAACCAGGGCGTGGTCACCATCAACCTGCCCGACGTGGCCCTGTCGTCCAAGGGCGACCGCGACCGCTTCTGGGAGATCTTCGACGAGCGCCTGGAGCTGTGCCACAAGGCGCTGATGTGCCGTCACGAGCGCCTGAAGGGCACGCTGTCCGACGCCGCGCCGATCCTGTGGCAGTACGGCGCGCTGGCGCGCCTCGACAAGGGCGAGACCATCGACAAGCTGCTGTACGGCGGGTACTCCACCATCAGCCTGGGCTACGCGGGCCTCTACGAGTGCGTGAAGTACATGACCGGCGCCTCCCACACCGATGAGCACGGCAAGGGCTTCGCGCTCGCGGTCATGCAGCATATGAACGACAAGTGCGCGGAGTGGAAGGCCGCCAGCGACATCGACTTCTCGCTGTACGGCACCCCGCTCGAGTCCACCACCTACAAGTTCGCCAAGTGCCTGCAGCGCCGCTTCGGCATCATCCCGGGCGTGACGGACAAGGGCTACATCACCAACAGCTACCACGTCCACGTGTCCGAGGAGATCGACGCCTTCGACAAGCTCAAGTTCGAGAGCGAGTTCCAGCAGCTGTCCCCCGGCGGCGCCATCTCCTACGTCGAGGTGCCCAACATGCAGGACAACCTCAAGGCCGTCATCCGCGTCATGCAGTACATCTACGACAACATCATGTACGCCGAGCTCAACACCAAGAGCGATTACTGCCAGGTGTGCGGCTACGACGGGGAGATCAAGATCGTCGAGGACGACGGCAAGCTCGTGTGGGAGTGCCCGCATTGCGGCAACCGCGACCAGGAGAAGCTGAACGTGGCGCGCCGCACCTGCGGCTACATCGGCACGCAGTTCTGGAACCAGGGCCGCACCGAGGAGATCCGCGACCGCGTCCTGCACCTGTAGCCGCGGCGCAGAACCGGTCCGACTGTCATCACGGCGGGAAAACGGGGACAGTCCCTATTTTCCCGCCTTGCGCTTGCGAGGGGTTGTTCGCGTGAATTACGCCGAGATCAAGTATTCGGATATCGCCAACGGGGAGGGCGTGCGCACCTCGCTGTTCGTCTCCGGCTGCCGCCGCGGGTGCCCGGGGTGCTTCAACTCCGGCGCCTGGAGCTTCGCGGCGGGGGAGCCGTTCACGGCCGAGGTCGGGGACCGGATCATCGAGAGCCTCGAGCCGTTCTACGTCGACGGCCTCACGCTGCTGGGCGGCGAGCCCATGGAGCCCGAGAACCAGCGCGGCCTCGTCGGCTTCGTCGAGCGCGTGCGCGAGCGGTTCCCGCGCGGGTCCGGCAAGACGATCTGGTGCTTCACGGGCGACACGCTCGACGAGCTCATGGAGGGCGGCCGCCATCGCACCGAGGTGACCGACCGGCTGCTCGACTGCATCGACGTCCTGGTCGACGGGCCCTTCGTCCGGGGCCTGCACGACATCACGCTGCGCTTCCGCGGTTCGTCCAACCAGCGGCTCATCGACCTGCCCGCCACGCGCGCCGCCGCCGCGCAGGCCGGCGTCCCGCTCGCGGAGGCCGTGCGCCTCTGGCAGGACGAGGAGGTCTACACCACGCACACCATGTAGGCGCGGGACCGCCCGTCCCCCGCGTGCGCGCGGGGTGGTACGATAGCGCAGTCATCGGCGAGCGTCCGGGAGGAAGTCCATGGTCGATCAGGAAAAGGTGGTGCAGGCGGTCCGCCTGCTGCTCGAGGGTATCGGCGAGGACCCGTCGCGCGAGGGGCTCCTCGAGACGCCCGAGCGCGTCGCCCGCATGTACACCGAGCTCATGGCCGGGCAGGATGCGACGGCCTCCGAGCATCTGGCGCGGACGTTCGCCGTCGATGCGAACGACCTCGTCGTGGAGCGCGACATCACCTTCCACTCGCTGTGCGAGCACCACCTGCTGCCGTTTCACGGCCGCGTCGCCATCGGCTACATCCCGGACGGCCGCGTCGCCGGGCTCTCCAAGCTCGCCCGCACGGTCGAGGTCTTCGCCCGCCGCCTGCAGCTCCAGGAGCGCCTCACCGCCCAGATCGCCGACGCGCTGATGGACGACCTGGGCTGCACCGGCGCCATCGTCTTCATCGAGGCGGAGCACATGTGCATGACCATGCGCGGCGTTCAGAAGCCCGGCACGCTGACCGCCACCTGCGCCCGTCGCGGGGCGTTCGCGGACGACCCCGCTCTGGAGGAGCGGTTCTTCCGCATGCTGGGACGCGCATGACGGGGGAGGGCCGCGGGACCGAGCCCTGTCCGGGCGCCTCCGCGCCGCCGCGGGAGACCGTCCCGCTCGGGCTCGCCGACATGCCCCGCGTGGACGCCATCTGGCGCCATCCGCTGTACCGGGAGCGGCTCGAGCGCATCGAGGCGCTCGAGCGCGACCGCGCCTTCTGCCGTCACGGCCTGCCCCACCTGCTGGATGTGGCCCGCATCATGTGGATCTCCGTGCTTGAGGCGGGGCGCGCCGCCGAGCTCCCCCGCGACCTCGTCTACGCCGCAGCCCTGCTGCACGACATCGGGCGCGCGGCCCAGTACGAGACGGGCGAGCCGCACGACGCCGCGGGCGCGCGCATCGCGGGGGAGATTTTGGGTACGGTAGAGAGCGGCTGTTCATTCACCGACGCGGAGCGCGAGATGCTGCTCGACGCGGTCGGCGCGCATCGGGACCGCGTCCCGCGCCCGGGCGCGCGCCCGCTGGCCGAGCTGCTGCGCGCGGCGGACAAGGCGTCGCGGCCGTGCTTCGCCTGCCCCGCGAGCCGGGAATGCAACTGGCCGGAGGAAACCAGGAACCTCGCGGTGCGCGTATAGCGCAAGCGCCCGTCCGCCCGCGGGGTCACGTACGAAGGAGCGGATCATATGGGAAAGAAGCATCAGAAGCACCTGCCGGAGAAGGCCACGCCCGCCGAGGGCGCCGAGCTCGCACGGCGCGAGGCGGGGCTGCCCGCCACGAGGACGGCGATCGCCCGCTGGACGCCGGACGACCTGTCCTCAGCCGACAAGATCCACATCGACGGCCTCGAGGTCTTCGCCAACCACGGCGTGTACCCCGAGGAGCGGGCGCTGGGGCAGAAGTTCGTCGTCTCCCTCACGCTCTACACGAGCCTGCGCGAGGCGGGGCGCACCGACGACCTGCGCTCGTCGATCGACTACGCCAAGGTGTGCCACAGGGTCGACACCTTCCTGTGCGACCACGTGTACAAGCTGATCGAGGCGGTGGCCGAGGGGCTGGCCGACGACCTGCTGGCGACGTTCGACACGCTGATGGGCGTGCGCGTGCGTCTGGAGAAGCCCTGGGCGCCGGTGGGGCTGCCGCTGCGCACCGTCGCGGTGGAGATCGTCCGCACGAGGTAGCGCCGACGCGACCGAGGCGGCGCGACGTTCCCGCCGAATCGTCCGCATCCTGTGATACTATCGTCGATATACCGACGATAGGGGGGCGGGCGATGGAGTATCGGGAAACGGAGCGCATCGAGTTCAAGCGCACGGCAAACGAGCGTATCGCCAAGACGGTCATCGCCTTCGCGAACGGCACCGGCGGCGACATCTACATCGGTATCGACGATTTCGGACAGGTTGCCGGCGTCGACGATATCGATGGCGAGATGCTCAAGGTCTCGAGCCTGGTGCACGATGCCGTCTGCCCGCCGCTCATGCAGTTCGTGCATATCGAGCCAATCGAGCTCGAAGGCAGGGACGTCGTGCGCGTCTCCGTCGAGGCGGGGGACGAGAAGCCCTATTACCTCGCATCCAAGGGCCTCGTCCCCGCCGGGGTGTTCACCCGGTTGGGGCCCGCGACCGTGCCCATGGGCCGCCGGGACATTCGCCGGATGATCCGCGAGGCAGATGACGACTTCTTCGAGACGCGCCATGCGAGGGTGCAGGACCTTACCTTCGAGACGGCGCGGCGCGTCTTCCGGGAGCACGGCGTCGAGCTCTCCCCGGAACGCTACCGGGCGCTCGGCATGCTGGCCCGTGACGGGTTCTACTCGAACCTCGCCCTGCTCATCTCGGACCAGAACCCCTATACCCTGAGATGCGCCGTCTTCAACGATGACGCCGGAACCGAGTTCCTGAACCGCATCGAGTGCGAGGGCTCGGTTCTCGGCCAATACGAGCAGGCGCTCGGCTTCCTGCGGCTCGCGAACAACCTCAGGTCCTACTTCCCCTCGAACACGCGGATCGACCAGCGGGATTACCCTGACGACGCGCTGCGCGAGGGCATGCTCAACGCCATCATCCATCGCGATTACGACGAGAGCCGCTGCGTGCCCACGTTGGTGAAGATGTATCGCACGGAGCTCTCGTTCACCTCGTTCGGCGGGCTGTTCGGCATCACCGCGCACCAGGCGATCACACGCGAGTCGTCGCCGCGCAACCCCCGTCTGCTGGCCCTCTTCGGCCGTCTGGGCGAGGTCGAGGCGTACGGGTCGGGCCTGCCCAAGATCTGGAAGCTGTACGAGCGCGAGGGGCTTCGGGCGCGCATCGAGGCCGAGGGTTCCTTCTTCACGCTCGTGCTGCCGAACATCAACACGGCGCGCAACCCGCTGATGAGCCTGACGGCGAACGACGGGCCCGACCTGCGCGGCGGTCAGGAGGCGTTCGACGAGCTGGTCGCGATGGGGGCGCTGCCGGCGCGCGTGAAGGAGGCGTACGACCGGGCGCGCGCGGAGCGCCTTGCGCTCGACCGCACGCAGGCCGAGGCGCGGGCGGCGACTCCGGCAGCGAGGGCGCCCGTCGCCGGTCCCGCAGGTATCCGGATCACCCGCGCGGAGCGGGTCGCGGCCGAAGCCCCGGGAACGGGGCCGGGGCGCCTCGAACGGTTCCTGGTATCCTTCGCGCTCGAGCGGGGCGAGTTCTCGCGCGAGGAGGCGCAGCGGGCGCTCGATGCCGGGCGCGATACGACGCTCAAGGTCATCAACGGCATGGTCGCTTCCGGCGCCCTGGTCAAGACCGGGCGCGCGCGGGCGACCCGCTACCGCGTCTCGGACGACCTGAGGAGAGCCGGGGATGCGGGCTAGCCCGTCTGATCCACGGCGGCGGCGACCTCGCGCGCGGGGCGGCGCAGCAGCGCGGAGAGCTCGCGGTTCGCCGGGCACCAGGCGTCGAGCAGCGCGTGGAAGCGGGCGTTGTGGCTCGGCTCCATGAGGTGCGTGAGCTCGTGGGCGACGACGAACTCGAGGCAGGCGGGCGGGTAGGCGGCCAGCCTCGTGTTGATGCGGACGGCGCGCGTCGCCGGCGTGCACGAGCCCCAGCGCGTCCTCATGCTGCGCAGGCTCCAGCTGCTCGCCGCGACGCCCATGCGCTCCTCGCAGCGCGCTGCGACCCCGGGCAGCACGCGGGCGACCTCGCGGCGGTAGAGCTCGGCGACCAGGCGGTCGTACTCCTCGGTCGGAAGGCCCGCGAGCCCGTCCTCGTCGCGCACGGGGGCCGCGCCGAACGTCGCGGGCCGTGCGGCGGCGCCGAAGCGCACACCCGCCCGTCTCAACGCGTCGGCCAGCGGGACGAGGGAACCCCAGAGCGGCACGCTCGCGCGGTCCCCGGCGCGCCGCGGCCCGGCTTCCGCCTCGGTGCGCCTGCGCACGCGCTCGGCGATCCAGCCCGCCCGCCGGTCCAGGAAATCCTGCGCGACCTCGACGCGCGTGCGCGCTGGGATGCTCATGACCACCGAGCCGTCGCCGCGCACGCGCAGGTTGAGGTTGCGCACGCGCTTGCGCGTGACGGTCACGGGGATGCGGGCGCCGCCGGCGTCGACATGGAGCGTGAAGGGGGCGGAGACGGAGGTGCGGTTCGATCGGTTCATGCGCCCCAGCATAGCAGACGGCCGGCCTCGCGCATCGCGCCATCGCGGCGACGCGCGCCTTACGGGGACCTTGCGTCTTTGTGCACGGGGCGTGGGCGCCGCGGGCGCGTCCGGGCGAGCGGCTATAATGGGACCCCATCGCGAACGCGACGGCGCCGGCGGGATGGGCCCGCCCGCCCCGCGCGTCGAAAGGAGCCCCGCCCATGATCGATGTGGCCGTCCTCTTCGGTGGTATCTCCACCGAGCACGATATCTCGCTCAAATCCGCCGACAACGTCATCCGCCAGCTTCCGCGCGACCGCTTCCGCCCCGTGCTGATCGGCATCGACCGCGACGGCGCGTGGTTCCACTACGCCGGCGACGTCGACGACGTGGTGACCGGCGCGTGGGAGGAGCACGACTGCAACCCCGTGGTGCTCATCCCCGGTCGCGGCGAGGGCGCCCGCGGCGGCTTCCTGGAGCTCGCGGACGGCGAGTTCTCCGAGCTTCCCGTCGACGTGGTGCTGCCCGTCCTGCACGGCCAGGGCGGCGAGGATGGCACGGTGCAGGGCGCGCTCGAGTGCTGCGGGGTACCCTACGTGGGCTGCGGCGTCATGGCGAGCGCCGTGTGCATGGACAAGGACGCCTCGCACCGCATCGCCGCCGCGGCCGGCGTGCGCTCGCCCGCCTGCGAGGTGCTCTACCGCGGCGCCTCCGACGAGGCCTGCGCCGCCGCCGCCGAGCGCTGCGGGGGCTTCCCGGTCTTCGTGAAGCCCGCCCGCGGCGGCTCGTCCATCGGCGTGTCCAAGGCCGCCGACGAGGCCGCGTACCGCGAGGCGCTCGCGCAGGCGTTCGCGCTCGACGAGAAGGTCGCCGTGGAGGAGGCCATCACGGGCGTCGAGGTCGGCTGCGCCATCATGGGCGACGCCGTGCGCGGCACCGAGATGGGCGAGGTCGACGAGATCGTCATCACCGGCGACGGCTTCTTCCGCATCCATCTGGAGAAGGACCCGGGCGCCAACACCGAGCTCCGCTGCCCTGCGGACCTCCCCGCCGACGTCATGGCGCGCGTGCGCGATGCGGGCCGCACCGTCTACGAGGCCCTCGGCTGCTCCGGCTTCGCCCGGGTCGACCTGTTCGTCACCCCGGAGGGCGAGGTCGTGTTCAACGAGGTCAACTCCACGCCGGGCCTCACGTACTACTCGCGCTTCCCGCAGATGATGCGTGTCGCCGGCCGCGAGCTGGGAGCGGTGCTCGCCGAGCTCATCGATGCCGAGCTGGCGCGGTAGCGCCGCGTCCCGCGGTGCAGGGCGGCGCGATATTCGGGTATAGTGACCATCACGTGTCCGCGCCCATCCGGGGCGCGGCGGCGACATGAAATGAGGGAGGATATGTCCAACCAGGGCAAGAAGGTCCGCGCTCACTACCGCGGCACGCTCGATGACGGCACGCAGTTCGACTCGAGCTACGACCGCGGCGAGCCGATCGAGTTCACCTGCGGGGCGCATCAGATGATCGCCGGCTTCGACGCCGCCGTCATGGACATGGAGGTGGGCGAGAAGAAGACCGTCCACATCCCGTGCGCCGAGGCGTACGGCGAGCGCCGCGAGGACCTCGTGCTGCACTTCCCGGCCGATCAGGTCCCCAACATCGAGCAGATCCACGTGGGCGACCGCCTGTTCCTGTCCGGCCCCGGCGGCCAGCCGGTGCCCGTGACGGTGATCGAGGTCGACGCCGAGGGCGTGCGGCTCGATGCCAACCACGAGATGGCCGGCAAGGACCTCAACTTCGACATCGAGCTCGTCGAGGTGCTCGACTAGCCCGGCCGTCCCGACCCGGAGGCGACGCCGGCGGTGGCGGGATGGGGCTCTGGAGGTCCTGTGGATGAGGGTTTGCCATGGGCAACTTCCTGCGGTAGTATAGTTCGACATCGTTAACTACTGCCGAGAGGGTTGCAATGAGACTGCGCGAATCGGGTGAGGACTACCTGGAGGCCATCCTGGTGCTCCAGCAGGAGCGCGGGGCGGTGCGCGCGATCGATATCGCGGAGCGCCTGGGCGTAACCAAGGCGAGCGTATCGAAGGCCCTGACCAACCTCGAGCAACGCGGTTGCGTCGAGGTCGTGCGCCGCGACGTCCGCCTCACGGAGGAGGGCTCGTCGCTGGCCCACGAGGTCCTGGAGCGCCACGTCTTCTTCCGCGACCTGCTCGTCGCCGCGGGGGTCGAGCCCGGGCTCGCGGCCGAGGAGGCCTGCCATATGGAGCACTGCCTGTCCGACGACAGCTTCCAGAAGCTCAGGGCGCATCTGGGGCAGGCGGCGTAGCAGGGTCCCGCGCCCCCGCGGCGCCCTCGATAGCCGAGATGGGAAAACCGCCCCCGGGGCTGCCGTGCGACCGGCGCCCCGGGGGCGGTTTCGCTCTCGGTGCGGGGCCCGTGGTCGCGGCCCCGCACCGGATCCGCCGGCTTGCGCCGGTCACGCCCGATCGGCGCCGACGCGCATGGCGCGCATGGCGTTCAGGATCGCGATGACCGCCACGCCCACGTCGCCGAAGACGGCGAGCCACATGTTTGCCAGGCCCAGCGCCGCCAGGACGAGGATCAGGACCTTCACGCCCAGGGCGAACACGATGTTCTGCCAGACGATGCGCATGGTCTTGCGCGCGATGCGCATGGCGCGCGCGATGTTGCTCGGCTTATCGTCCATGAGGACCACGTCGGCCGCCTCGATCGCCGCGTCGGACCCCATCGCGCCCATCGCCACGCCCACGTCGGCGCGCGTGAGCACCGGCGCGTCGTTGATGCCGTCGCCCACGAAGGCGAGCCTGCCCTCGCCGCGCTCCTCGGCGAGCAGCCGCTCGACGGCCTCGACCTTGTCCTGCGGCAGCAGCTGCGCGTGCACCTCGTCGAGCCCGAGCTCCCGTCCCACGGCCTCGGCCACGTCGGCGCGGTCCCCGGTGAGCATCACGCAGCGCCGCACGCCGGCGGCATGCAGGTCCCGGATGGTCTGGGCGGCGTCTTCCTTCACCACGTCCGCGATGACGATGTGGCCCGCATAGGCCCCGTCGATGCTCACGTGCAGCACGGTCCCGGTGAGGTCGCAATCGTGCCAGGCCGTCCCGTGCTCGGCCATGAGCTTGTCGTTGCCTACGAGCACGCGGCGCCCGTCCACGAGCGCGGACACGCCGTGCCCGGACTCCTCGACCACCTCGGCGATGCGCGCGCGGTCGATCGAGCCGCGATACGCCTCGCGCACCGAGACCGCGATGGGGTGGTCCGAGAACGCCTCCGCATGGGCGGCGGCGGACAGCAGGGCGTCCGCGTCCGCGTCGGCCTCGGGGTGGATGGCGACGACGCTGAAGGTGCCGTCGGTGAGGGTGCCCGTCTTGTCGAACACCACGGTGTCCACATGTGCGAGGAGCTCCAGGTAGTTGGACCCCTTCACGAGGATGCCGAGCTTGGAGGCCCCGCCGATGCCGCCGAAGAACGACAGCGGCACGCTGATCACGAGCGCGCAGGGGCAGCTGACCACCAGGAAGGTGAGGCCGCGCAGGATCCAATCGGACCAGGAGCCCATGCCGAGCAGGGGCGGGACCACGGCGAGCAGGGCGGCGGCACCGGTGACCAGGGGCGTGTACCAGCGCGCGAAGCGCGTGATGAAGTTCTCCGTGCGCGCCTTCTTCTCGCTCGCGTTCTCCACGAGTTCGAGGATGCGCGAGACGGTGGACTCCCCGAACGGCTTGGTCGTGCGGATGTGCAGCATGCCGGTCATGTTGATGCAGCCGGAGATGACCTGCGCGCCCGGCTCCACGTGGCGCGGGACGGACTCGCCGGTGAGGGCGGCGGTGTCGAGCTGGCTGGCGCCGTCGACCACGACGCCGTCGATGGGGATGCGCTCCCCGGGCTTCACCACGATGAGGTCGCCCACCTGCACCTCGTCAGGGTCGACCTGCTCGAGCCGGCCGTCGACCTCGATGTTGGCGTAGTCGGGCGCGATGTCCATCATCGCGCTGATCGACTTTCGGCTCTGGCCCACGGCGTAGCTCTGGAACAGCTCGCCCACCTGGTAGAAGAGCATGACCGCGGCGCCCTCGGCCATATGCGGGTCGGTATCGGGGAAGAAGACCATGGCGAAGGCGCCGATGGTGGCCACGGTCATGAGGAAGCACTCGTCGAAGGCCTGGCCGCGGCGGATGTTGCGCGCCGCCTTGATCAGGACGTCGTACCCGGCGATCAGGTACGGGACGAGGAAGAGGACGAACGACGCGTACACGTCCCCGGGCGTGCCGAAGACGGCGGTGAGGGCGCCGAGCTCCTCGAGGGCGAAGACGACGGCGAAGATGGCGAGCGCCAGGATGATGCGGTTCCTCCAGCGCTTCTGCTTCTTGTTCATGATGGATCACCTGGATGGTTCGAACTCGGATGGTCGACGGGATAGGGGCGCCTGCCGGTTCCGGCCGCCCGTGCGCCGCGCACGCTAGCGCAGGATCTCGCAGTCGGGCTCGATATCGGCGGTGAGCGCGACCACGCGGTCGAGGACCTCGTCGAACCGGTCGTCGGCGGCGGTGAGGGTGAGCTTCTGGGTCAGGAAGTTGACGGTCGCCTTCTCCACGCCGTCGAGCTTGCAGATGGCGTCCTGGAGCTTCTGGGCGCAGTTGGCGCAGTCGATCTCGTCGAGTTTGAAGGTCTTGCGCATGATGGTTCCTTTCAGACGGTGCCCCGTGGGGAGGCGGGGCGGTCGGGTGTGCGGGGCGGCATGCGTGCCGCGGTTCGCGTGACGGGGGGCGGTGCGGGCTGCGGGCCGCATCCGCCCGCTCACTCGCAGATGTGGCTCATGCCCTGGTTGAGCATGGTGTACACGTGGTCGTCCGCCAGCGAGTAGTTGATGTTGCGCCCGTCGCGCCGGAATTTCACCAGATGCGACTGCTTCAGGATGCGCAGCTGGTGCGATACGGCGGACTGGGAGGTCGAGGTCGCCTCGGCGATATCGGCCACGCAGAGCTCGCGTCCCATGAGGGCGTAGAGGATCTTGACGCGCGTGGTATCGCTGAACACCTTGAACAGGTCGGCGAGGTCGTAGAGCAGCTCCTCGTCCGGCAGGTCCTCCGGAGAGCAGGACGTGGCGAGGGGCGGGGCGCTCACGGCGGAGGCATCGTCGATGCTCGGCTCGCCCACGTCCTCCCTGATGCGGTTCGAACTCATATCGTTCCTTTCTCATATGAACAGTCGTTCATACATTACGTCTCTGATTATATGAGCGTATGTTCATATGTCAAGAACGATTTGGGGGTCGGTTCCGCTGCGTTTGGGAGCGGTTCCATCCCGCCATCAGCTCGGGGCTGATTTCCAGTTGGTTCCGTTGCGCGTGGGAACGGTGGGGCGACGACGCGACGCGGCGGCGGGTCGGCTCCCGGCCTCGCGGATGCGTCGATGCGGGAGGAGATGACCTCGCGCGTCTCCCGGGCCGCGGGTGTGGCGCTCTGGTTCTGCCGGGTCGGCTTCGTGCTCTGCATCCTCTCCATCGCGATCGGCATCTCGCCGGTGAACCTCTCGCGCATCAGGACCGGCAAGATCAACGCCGTGCGCTTCTCCACTTTGGAGGCCATGTGCCGCGCGCTCGATTGCCAGCCGGGTGATCTTCTGGAGTACATCCCCGATGACGAGGTGCCCGAGCATATGGGGCTGACCGACGAGGGGTGACGCCTCGGGCGAGCTTCCTCCCGCCGTTCCGGCAGCGGGCGGGTACCATGGTAGGGGCGGACGGGTTGTTCGGGGACGGGTTCGTTTCAACCCATCAGACGGGCCCTTCGCGTTCATGAAAGATGGGTTGAAACGAACCAGTCCCCGAACAACCCATCCCGTGCCGGTGGGGGCGGGCATCCGGGTGTCCTGTGGGGTCGTCCACCTTCCCCTGCGGACCCCTATCGGGCCGAGCGATTCCGGCTACTCGGGCTCCGGCGTCAAAGCTTCCTGTCTTTCCGGCGATTGCTGGCACAAATCGGGCGTCGCCTAGGGTCCCGTCGGCGGATTGCCGGCAATCGATGATTTCGCAGCCATGTTTACCTGGTGCTTCGACCCCGGTCGGTGCTGCCGACGTCGCACGCTGCCAGCAACCGAAGGAAACACAGGATGCTTCGCGCGCCAAATCCGCTGGGTTTCCTGCCGGGTCCGGTCGCGACGCGCCCGCGTACCGTCGGGCCCCTCTGACGGACCCGACGGTGGTCCGCTTTTTCAGATACCGTCTACTGCTCCTCCACGGATTCCGCCTGCGGCTCGCCGTCGGCAATCCAACGTCTGAGCACGAAGGCGCGCAGCTCCTCCTGGGCTTCCGCGAACCCTTCGGGAAGGTGCGCGGGCGCGATTCCGACGCGCCGGCGAATCGACGTGAAGAGCCGGCGGAACGCCTTTGCATCGAAAAGGGCCTGCCGTCTCACGGTGACGAGCTGGTACCCCATGGCATCGAGTGCGTTTTTGCGCTCCTCGTCGATGGGCTCGACATCTTCCCGCTCGTGTACGATGCCGTTGTATTCGATGTCGAGCCGAGCACGCTTGATGAAGATGTCGAAGTAGAAGTACGTACGCCGCGTCAACGAGCTGGCGCGCTTCGTGACGCGGATCTTCACGTCCATCTCGATCTCCCGGATGCCGAGCCCGCCCAGCGATTTCGGCATGGCGAGCAGCATGATGACAGCGGTCTCCATAGGGGAGCGGGCTCCGTCTCGCACATACTGGAGCGCACGCCTTGCCTTCTTGACGCCGTGCTTCCCGGGATGCGCGCGGAAGTACTTCCGGAGACTCGATGTGGGAGCCTGCGGAGCCTTCTCCAAGTACACGTCCTCGGCTTCGAGGGGCATGGCATAAGCCCCGCAGATCTCGTAGTAGTATTCGACGAGCTCGCGAAGCTCCAGGTACGTCGCTGCTTCGAGCGCGCAGCGCCGGATGTCCACCACGTACAGGCCCTTGCCGAGCGAAATGAGCTCGTCCGGCGGGATGGGGTTCCGATGCAGGTGAGTGCGCACGCCGTCGATGTTGCGCTTTCGAGAGCAGTCGCTCACGAGAACGTCGATGGTGCCCAGCTCGGATTCCGGGATTCCCAGCGCGAGCAGCGCCTCGCGTGCTGCCACGATTTCGCTGGCAAGTGGCGCCCCTCCTTCTATTGGATGCCTCACACGGCGGGCGCCTCTGTTCGGGAACGCGAGCTTCCTGCGTCGGATGCTGTGGACCAGTCGGGCTGTGGTATGTGAGAGTATGATCGCCATGACCCCAGTATCGGGCCGGGTCGTCTGTGCGCGGGCAGGGAGATGAGGTTCTTCCGCACCGTCTTACAGAATGCCAGTCTTAATCTTACCGGCGCGTTCGGGATGACGGCGGATTCGGATTGGATGCCGCGGGTCCTCGTGGACGGTGGCGTCTTCGAGCTGGCTGGATGTCGTGAGCTCTCATGGGCGGCGCCGGCTTGAGCCGACTGGGCGCGGCACACTCGGACGGATTGCGGTGGGTTGGATTTGGGCGCCGCGGAGACGGATGGATCGCGAGGGATACGAACCGGACGCCGCGGAACCGGATGGATCGCGGTAGACGTGGATTGAACGACGCAAGTCGGGGCGGGCCGCAGCGGGTTCGGACTGAATGGCACTACTCTGCACCGGGCTGGTAAAGCATCCTGAGAATAGTTCGTTTGCTGGCTTCTTGAACTGAGTCCGCTAGGTGTGCGGGAGAAAAGACGTGGTACAGGTGGCTGCAGATACTTTGATTGCTGGCAGTTTCGTCGGCGCGTTCTTTTCTATGGAGCATCGTGGCCAGCAACCGACGTTTTGGCAGGATACTTTTCCGTTCGCGTTCGATACCGGTTGCCGGTCTGGGTTTCCGTCCGTTCAGTTTGCATGCCCGCTGGCAAACAGGGTGCGATTTCGTGTTTGCGATCGACGACGGCGGGTGGCAACCCGATGGGGCACCGGTCACATGCGAACGCGTTGACTCCAAACAGGGGAGCGCGGCGTCCCGGACGAAGCCTGCGGTACGGGTCACACGGGACCTCCGTTTCCCGAGCGGGGTCGCCGGGCCTGCCCCGCGCGGGTTGTTTGGATGGGTTGTTTGGGGGGGTTGTTCGGGGACGGGTTCGTTTCAGCCCATCCCGTGAAAAAACGCGGGCCCTTGCCGGAATGCCGTCCGGCAAGGGCCCGCGTTGCAAGCGGATATGGGGCGTCTCGCTTACGCCTTGAACATGGATTTGCGATTGAACTCCGCCTGCACGGTGCGCAGCATGAGGTCGGTGTCCTCGAGGCCCAGATGGCGCTCGTCGGCGTCGGCCGCCAGCGTGCCGCGGCGCCGCGCCCAGTTCTCGAGGCTCGCCGGTGCGCTCTCGCGCGGCAGGGTGCGGACCTCTTCGTCGATGGAGCGGCAGATCTGGCGCGTGTCGATGGGGAGGATCTTGCCGGCCCGCCGCGCCTCCGCGTAGCCGGGCAGGTGCATCATGAACCAGGAGTCCTCGAACGCGGCGTTGTGCGCCATGTAGGGGTACTTCTTCATGAGCTTGAGCAGCGTCTTGTGCAGGGCCGCGTTCTGGCGGAAGGGCGTCTTGCTGTCGAGGTCGGACCACTGGATATGGTGGATGTCCGCCAGCGGCACGCCGGCCTCGCGGTACATCTCGGGCAGGCCGCAGTAGTGGGTCTCGGCGTCGTGCGGGACGGCGTCGCTCGTCATCTCCATGACCTCCCAGCCGACGTTGATGATGTAGCCGCGCTCCGGCGCGCGCCCGGTGGTCTCGATGTCGATGCCCAGAACGCAGCCCTTGATGGGCTTGCGCACCCATTCCACGGCGTAGGCGTCGCGGTCGCCGCGGACGGCGCGCGCGACGACGCCGGCGCCGCGGCCCTGCAGCTTGCCGATGCCCGCGCAGGTGTCCTCGTCGGACAGCGAGCGCGCGAGCAGCGGGCTCGACAGGTTGCGCAGGCGGACCTCGCCGATCTGGTCGCACAGCTCGCGGTTGCGGTCGGCGAGCTCGAGGATCACGTCGAACGAGAAGCCCGGCTCGTCGTTTGCGCGCCATTCGTCGAGAAGCGCCTTGATGGCCTCCTCGCCGCGCTGGCGCTCGGATTCCATCGCGTCGTAGTCGCCGTAGATGAACATGGGGATGAAGGGCTGCATGGAGTACTCAAGTGCCTGATTGACGTTCACGCGCGTCACCTTCCGATTTCGTGAATAGTTTGCTATATGAAACTATCGTGGATACAATACCTGAATCCGCGGCGCGTCGTTTGCTCGCCGCATGAAGGGTACTAACCTTTCACAGGTACTCGATTATACGAAAGGGAGCGCCGCTCCATGGAACTTCTGCTTCACGTCCTCGAGCACGCATTCGAGGACACCTGGCCGCTCGTGCCCTTCCTGCTCGTCACCTACCTCGTCCTCGAGGCGCTCGAGCACGCCGCGGGCGAGCGCGTCGATGGGGCGGTCCGCCGCGCCGGCGCCGCGGGGCCCGTGGTGGGCGCCCTGCTGGGCATCGTGCCGCAGTGCGGGTTCTCGGCGATGGGCGCCACGCTCTACGCGGGTCGCGTCGTGACGCTCGGCACGCTCGTCGCGGTGTTCCTGTCCACATCAGATGAGATGCTGCCGCTGCTGGTGGCCGAGCGGGCGGATGCGGCGCCCCTCGCGCAGATCCTGATCGCCAAGGCCGCCCTCGCCGCGGCGACCGGCCTTGCCATCGACCTCGTCCTGCGCGCGCTGAGCCGCAACGCCCGCGCTCACGCCGCCCTGCGCCGCCTGGCGCGCGGCGCGGCGCCGTCGGAGCCGTCCACCGCGCCGGGCGCGCCCTCCCGCGACCTCATCGACGAGCTCGCCGAGGCGGGCGAGGGCGCCGAGCACATCCACCGCCTCTGCGAGCGCGACCGCTGCGGATGCGGGGCGGGGCACGGGGGCGCGTCCGCCCCCGACGCCGACCGCGGATGCGGGGGCCATCCCCACGGCCACGGGCATGAGCACGTCCACGGACACGGGCACGGCCACGGCGGCCATGGGTGCTGCGGCCACGATCGCGAGCACGGCGGCACCGGCTCCGCCGTCCGCTCCATCGTCCTGAGTGCCCTGTCCCACACCGTGCAGGTGACCGTGTTCATCTTCCTGGTCACCTGCGTGCTCGTGGCGCTGCTGGAGACGGTGGGCGAGCCGGCGCTGTCGGCCTTCCTCTCCGGGAACCGAGCGCTCGCGGTGTTCGCCGCCGCGCTCGTGGGCCTCGTGCCCAACTGCGCGGCGAGCGTCGTGATCACCCAGCTCTACCTCGAGGGCGTGCTCGGCTTCGGCGCGCTCATGGCGGGCTCCCTCGTGAGCGCCGGCGTGGGCTACCTCGTGCTGTTCCGCACCAACCGCAACGCCCGCGAGAACGCCATCGTCCTCGTGCTGATCTACGCGGTCGGCGTCTTCTGGGGCCTCGTCCTGTCCGGCTTCGGGATGTGATGCGGAGTCGCGCACCGATGGGTTGGTTGGGGACGGGTTCGTTTCAACCCATCGGGCCGCGCGTCCGCCGGGACGCCCCTTCGGTCCCTTCTAGCTCAGCAGCTGCGCGAGGTTGCGCGCGAACCGCTCGCGGTCCTCGGCGGTGAAGGCCGCGGGCCCGCGCGTGCGCCCGCCCGCTCGGCGCACCTTCTTCTCCTCGTGGCGGATGAACAGGTCCATGTCGATCGTCGCCCGCGTATAGACGCGGCCGCGGACCCCGATGGCCTCGGCACCGCGGCCGAGCGCCATGCTCGCCAGCCCGATATCCTGGGTGACGACGACATCGCCCGCCTCGAGCAGCTCGACGATGGCGAAGTCCGCGCTGTCGGCGCCGATCGGAACCTCGACGATGTCGACCCAGAAGCCGGGGCGGTCCGCCGAGCCCCCGCGGGCATGGCCGGCGTCGCGCGGGTCGTCGCGCCTGATGTGCCGCGCGAGGTTCTGCGTGGTATTGCCGACGATGACGACGGGCACGCGGGCGCGTCGCGCGCAGGCGAGGGCCTCGCGTACGACGGGGCAGGCGTCGGCATCGATGATCAGCGCGCGGCCTCTCGGCGCGCGGGGCGTATCGTCGGGCGACATGGCCCTCCTTAGCTGGGGGACGACAGGAACAGGAACCAGATGAAGAAGATCAGGTAGGGCACGCTCAAGAGGTAGAGCGCGCCCGCGACGAGCGGCCATGCCCCGGGCCCGCGGCCGGCGGCCTCGCGCTCGGGGCGCTTGCGGTGCAGGCGTACCGTGATGGCGACGGCCCCGGCGAGCATGGCGACGGATGCCAGGGCGTACCCCACCATCGCCAGGAGCAGGCCGATGCTCAAAGCGAGCAGCGGCGCGAGCACGAGGGCGCAGCCGCAGCCCCCGGGGCTGTACAGCCGTCCGCCCGCCGACCCGGTCCTGCGTCGGTCTCCCATGGTGCACCCGCCTCCTCGACCGCATCCTCCGATATCAGGGTAGCAGAGGACGCGTCTCCCGCCATGGGGCATCTGCCATAGGGGGGGGTTGGTTGGGGACGGGTTCGTTTCAACCCATCCCCGATGGCGGGGGTTGGTTGGGGACGGGTTCGTTTCAACCCATCGCGTCGTCCCGCCGGGGGTGCGGCGATCGGCGGCTCCCCGATACGCGGCGCCTACCGCGCGTGCGCGGCGACCGCGTCGCGCAGCCAGGCGGCGCAGCCCTTTACGGAACGGTCGTAGTAGCTGCGGAACCGATCGTCCGCCACGTAGCTCTCCGCCAGAGCGCGATGCGCCTCCGCGGAATAGGAGGGCCAGGTGAAGCCCAGCCAGGCGCGGTGCATGCCGCAGATCCGCTCTCCCGTCTCGCCCGCGGGGTCGTCGCCCGCGTCGACGGCCCGCTCCAGCTCGGAGCGGATCTGCTCCTCCAGCGCGCGGAAATCCCCATACTCCTGCTTGCTCATCTTCAGCATCTTCCTGTTGCTCTCGTCGACCGCGTCGTCTCCGTAGCGCCCGCGCGCCTCGGCGCCGTGGCGTTTCTCGTTGGCTTCCACGAGGTCGCGCTTGAAGCCCTCGAATTTCTCGTCATCTGCCATGTGGTCTTCTCCTTCCAAGGTCGCGAGTGTTCGCTCGACGGTGGCGATGAGGCGCGCCAGGCGTCGCCGCTCGTCGCGCAGGCGGTCGAGGTGGCGTGCGAGCAGCTCGGCGCGCTCTGCGGGCGAGGTGCTCAGCAGCGGGCCGATGTCGCGCACCGCCACGCCGCAGCGGCGCAGCAGCAGGATCTCCTGCAGCCGGTCGGCGTCCGCGCTGCGGTACAGCCGATAGCCGCGTTCGCTGCGGCCCGAGGGCGCGAGCAGCCCCGCCTCCTCATAGAAGCGCAGCGTGCGCGTGGTGGTTCCCGCCATATGCGCGAGCTCCCCGATGCGGTATCCGTCCATGGCCCCTCCCTTCGGGCTCCACGATAGCGCTTAACGTAACGGTAAGGTCAAGGGAGGCGACATCGAATCCTGGTAGGGGGATGGGCGGAAAACCCGGAAGGGGCCGCCCTGCACGGTGCGTTCGAGACGGTCCGACGCAGGGCGGATCGCGAAGAGGGGCGGATAGGGCGCCGCGCCGCGGCCGTCTCGGGTTCGGGGCGATCGCGATGGATGCCGACGGCGTCTCCGCCGGGCGCGCCTGCCCCCGATGACGGACGCGCATCGACTCTCGCCTGCGCCCGTCCGCCGTCTGCCGCGATGCCAAAGGCTTTGTGCAGCGCGTTCGCCGCGCCTGTGCTGCAGTGGGGGTACACGGTAGGTAGCCGCGCGGGCCGCGGCCAAGTGGGAGGGATGCCGTCATGAACGTGGGGGAACAGATCAGGCGCGGGCGCGAGGCGCTGGGGATGTCGCAGGCGGACTTGGCCGACGCCATCTGGGTTTCGCGCAACACCGTATCGAATTGGGAGACGGGCGCGACGACGCCGGACATCCAAAGTTTCGTCCTCATGAGCGCCCTGTTCGGCGTAACCATCGACGAGATGGTGAAGGGAGATGAGAACGTGATGGCTCGGGCCGTCGCGCGCGATCGGAACCGTCTGCTGGTGGTGGGGACGGAGGCATCCGAGCCCGGTGTCCAGGGGGCTGGGTCCAAGCGGGTTGTCGCCGCGGAGGCCGCCGGCGCGAGGGATGCCGATGCGCCCATCACGCTCGCTATGCCCGAGCCGCAGGGCAGCGTGGTGTTCGGCAACTACGAGCGCATCGATGCCGTGCGCGCCGGTATGCCGGAGTTTCGCCTGGTGCGGACGTTCGCGCTGTTCAGCATGAGCGACTATCGCATCGAGAACGGTGCGGGAGAGGCCGTGGGCGCCATCCATCGGGGCAGGGCGACCTTCGATCCGGTCTATCAGCTGCGCGTGCCGGGGTTCGAGCGCGTGCAGGTGAGACGCGAATGGAAGCCGGGCGAGTTTCGAACCGTCTACACCATCGAGGGCGAGGGCATAGGTGTCGAGGGCGCGGTGCTGGGCGACGAGTTCAGCATCTGGCGCCATGGCGGGCTCATCGCCACGGTCACGGCGCTGCGCTCTGCGGGCCGTCCGGTCTTCCGCATCGAGCTGGAGGACGAGGGCGCCCGCCCGCTCGCATTCGGCGTCGCCATGATGTTCCTGCTGCTGCGCGACTACGACCGCCACTGGGTGCGCACGAGCGGGGAGTAAGGGGTACGGGCGGGACGGGTCTTCCGCGAGTCGCCCCCGTGAGCCCGTGGGCAAAAACGACCCCGTCCCGAAAAGCGTCGCGAGAACGACCCCGTCGGCGAGAACGAGCCCGTGGGCAAAAACGACCCCGTCCCAAAATGCATCACGTGAGCAAAATCGACCCCGTCCCGAAAAGCACCGCTACAATGGTGGGCGCCGTCATCGCCGTGCATCTCGGAGGCCCGCATGGGGACCAGCCCGCTCATCTTCAACATCCAACGGTTCTCGACCCACGACGGGCCGGGTATCCGCACCACGGTGTTCTTCAAGGGGTGTCCGTTGAGATGCGCCTGGTGCCACAACCCCGAGTCGCAGTCGTTCGCGCCCGAGCTCATGGCGGACGAGGAGCGCTGCCGCGGCTGCGGCCTCTGCGCGCATGCCTGCCCGCAGCACGCCATCGTGCTCGACCCCGTATCCGGCGTCGCCCGCACCGACCGCGCCCGCTGCACGGCCTGCGGGGCCTGCGCGGACGTGTGCCCGCAGGGGCTGCGCGAGGTCGTCGGCGAGCCCGCCCCCGCCCCCGCGGACCTCGCCCGCATCCTGCTGCGCGACCGCATGTTCTACGAGAAATCGGGCGGCGGCGTCACGCTGTCCGGCGGGGAGTGCCTGGCGCAGGACATCGGCTACCTGGTCGAGCTGTGCCGCCTGCTGCGCGAGGAGGGGGTGAACGTGGCGGCGGACACGTGCGGCGCGGCGCCCCGCGCGCATCTGGAACAGCTGCTGCCCTACGTTGACCTCTGGCTCTACGACATCAAGGCCGCCGACGAGGCGACGCACCGCGCGCTCGCGGGGGCGCCGAACGGGGCCATCTTTGAAAACCTGGCCTACCTCGCGGGGCACGGCGCGCGCATCATCGTGCGCATGCCCGTCGTCGAGCCCGTGAACAGCGGCGACGACGATATCATCGCCGCCGCGGAGGCCATCGCGTCGCACGCGGGGCTGTGCCCGGTGAGCCTGCTGCCGTATCATACAACGGGTAACGGAAAGTACGCGCGCCTGGGCCGCGCCGCGCCATCCGGCGCGTTCAGGGTGCCCTCGGCGCAGACGATGGAGCACCTGCGCGACCTGCTGCGCGAACGCGGCTTCTCCCAGGTGGAAATCGGGGGTTGATATGACGGGGAACACCGGTACGGGAAAGGTCGCCATGGGTGCGGGCGAGCCGTCGGCCATCCAGCGGGACGCTGAACCCTCCACGCTCGACGACCCGCGCTTCCAAGCGATCCGCGACGCGCTCGTCGCGGTGCGCTCGCACGCCGCGCCCACGCGGACCACGTCGCATGCCGCATGGGAGGACGACCGCGGCATGAACGAGCGCGTGAAGCGCCTGCGGCATCGGTCCGAGACGACCCAGCCCTACCTCGACATGGAGCGCGCGCTCATCGAGACGGCGACCTACCTGCGCTATGAGGGGACGGTCTCCACGCCCGAGCTGCGCGGCCTGGTGCTGCGGGACTACTTCGCCCTCAAGACCATCTCCATCGAGCCGGGCGAGCTCATCGTGGGCGAGAAGGGCCGCGGCCCCCAGGCGGCGCCCACCTTCCCCGAGCTGTGCTGCCACACGCTCGAGGACATGCGCAACATGAACGACCGCGAGCAGGTCGACTTCACCGTGACGGACGACGACATGGCCGCCCAGCGCGACATCGTGATCCCGTACTGGTCGGGCCGCGCGAGCCGCGACGCCATCATGCGCGCGCAGGAGCCCGCCTGGCACGACGCCTACGAGGCCGGCATCTTCACCGAGTTCTACGAGCAGCGCGCCGGCGGGCACACCTGCCTGGGCTCCGAGCGCGGCGTGCGCGCGGGCTTCGGCGAGATCCGCGCCGACATCGAGGCCGCGCTGGCGGGCCTCGACTACCTGTCCGACGAGCACGCCGTGGCCAAGCGCGACGAGCTCTCGGGCATGCTCATCGCGCTCGAGGGCGTGCAGACGCTGGCCGTCCGCTACGCCGAGCTGGCGGGCGCCATGGCGGCCGGCGAGCCCGATCCCGTGCGCGCCGCCGAGCTGTCCCAGATCGCCGAGAACTGCCGCGTCGTCGCGACCGAGCGCCCGCGGACCTTCTGGCAGTGGATCCAGCGCTACTGGTTCATCCACCTGGCCATCACGAGCGAGACGAACCCCTGGGACGCCTACACGCCCGGCCGCCTCGATCAGCATCTCATCGGCTACTACCGCGCCGACGTGGCCTCCGGCGCGCTCGACCGCGACCGTGCGCTTGAGCTGCTGGAATGCCTGTGGGTGAAGTTCAACAACCAGCCCGCGCCGCCCAAGGTGGGCGTGACGCTCAAGGAGAGCGGCACGTACAGCGACTTCGCCAACATCAACACCGGCGGCATCACGCCCGAGGGAGCCGACGGCGTGAACGAGGTGTCCTACCTCATCTTGGACTGCATGGACGAGATGATGTTCATCCAGCCGAACTCGAACGTGCAGATCTCGCGCAAGACGCCGCGCCGTTTCCTGCTGCGCGCCTGCGAGGTGGCGCGCGCCGGATGGGGCCAGCCGGCCTTCTACAGCACCGAGGAGATCGTCGACGAGCTGCTGGCGGCCGGCAAGAGCCTGGCGGACGCGCGTCGCGGCGGGGCATCGGGCTGCGTGGAGACGGGTTGCTGGGGATACGAGGCCTATCCGCTGACGGGCTACTTCAACCTGCCCAAGATCCTCGAGGTCACGCTACACAACGGCGTGGACCCGCGCACGGGCAAGCTCATCGGCCTCACAACGGGCGATCCGCGTGACTTCACCGGCTACGACGAGCTGCTCGATGCCTACTGCGCCCAGATGCGCCACTTCATCGACATCAAGGTGCGCGGCTCCAACATCAACACGCAGCTGTGCGCGCGGCTGAACCCGGTGCCGTTCATGTCCATCATGACCGAGGACTGCATCGCGCGCGGCCAGGACTACAACGCCGGCGGCGCTCGCTACAACACCACCTACCTGCAGGGCGTGGGCATCGGCTCCATCACCGACGCGCTGGCGTCGCTGCGCTTCAACGTCTTCGACGAGCGCCGGGTGTCGATGGGCGAGATGTTGGACGCGCTTGAGGCCAACTTCGAGGGCGAGCGCTTCGCGGCGCTGCGCGGCATGGTGAGCCGCCGCACGCCCAAGTACGGCAACGACGACGATTACGCCGACGACATCATGCGCGCGGTGTTCGCCTACTTCCGCGATGCGGTGACCGGCCGGCCCAACATGCGCCGCGGCGAGTGGCGCGTCGACATGCTGCCCACGACCTGCCATATCTATTTCGGCGAGGTCACGGGCGCGTCGCCGTCGGGACGCCTGGCGGGCGAGCCCGTGAGCGACGGGATCTCGCCGGAGCGCGGGGCGGACGTGAACGGCCCGACCGCCGTGATCGCGTCGTGCGCCAAGATGGACCATGCCTCGACGGGCGGCACGCTGCTCAACCAGAAGTTCGCGCCGGCGGCCATCGAGGGCGAGCGCGGCCTCTCGAACCTGGCCGACCTCGTGCGCACCTACTTCGACATGGGCGGCCACCATATCCAGTTCAACATCATCGACCGCGCCACGCTGCTCGACGCGCGCGAGCATCCGGAGAACCACCGCGACCTCATCGTGCGCGTGGCGGGCTTCTCCGAGAAGTGGTGCAACCTGGGTCGCGAGCTGCAAGACGAGATCATCAACCGCACGGAGCAGGCGTTCTAGCCGCTCCCGTGTCCCGAGGGGGCGGGGCGCCCTTCGGGGCGCGCCCCGTGGGGCCCGGCCGCCGCGTGCGTCCGGGCCCGCATCCCCCGCATACGTTTCCGCAAGAGGAAGGACTGACGACATGGCTAAGGAACTGGCGCTCATCGGCTGCGGCAACATGGGCAGCGCAATTGTGAAGGGCATCGTGGGCTCGGGGCTCATCGCTGCGGGCGACATCGTGGTGTCGGACGTGAGCGAGGGGGCGTCCGCGCGGCTGGCAGGCGAGCTGGGTTGCACGGGTACCTACGATAACGTCGAGGCGGTGCGCGATGCGGCGATGGTCATCATCGCGGTGAAGCCGCAGTATCTGGACGAGGTGGTGCGCGGGTTCGCCGATGCCGTGGCGTCCGACGCGCTCGTGGTGTCCATCGCCGCCGGCGTGACGCTGGCACGCCTGGAGGGGCTGCTGGGTTCCGACCGCAAGATCGTGCGCGTGATGCCCAACCTGCCTGCCATGGTGCTCGCGGGCATGAGCTCGCTCACGCCGAACGCACAGGTGAGTGCCGAGGAGTGCGCGCGCGTGCAGGAGCTGTTCGAGAGCTTCGGTCGCGCCGAGGTGGTGCCCGAGCACCTGATCGACGCCGTGATCGCCGCGTCGGGCAGCTCGCCGGCGTACGTCTGCGTGTTCATCGAGGCCCTGGCGGACGCCGCGGTCGCCGAGGGCATGCCGCGCGCTCAGGCCTACGCCTTCGCCGAGCAGGCGGTGCTGGGCACGGCCAAGTACCTGCTCGAGACGGGCACGCACCCGGCGGTCCTCAAGGACATGGTGTCCTCGCCCGCGGGCACCACGATCGAGGCCGTGGCCGCGCTCGAGGCCGGCGGCTTCCGCGCGGCGGTCATCGACGCCGCCCGTGCCGCGGCGGCGAAGAACCGCGCGATGTAGCGCCGCGGAACGTCAGATCGCATGGCGCCGGACCGGGACGGTCCGGATAGGGCAGCGCCCGCAGGACTCGCGAGGATCCTGCGGGCGCCGCCGTCTCGAGGGGCTGTGCCCCGCTCACGTCCCGATGGGTAAAAACGACCCCGTCCCCAAATGACTCATGGGTAGAAACGACCCCGTCCCCAAATGACCGAAACGAACCCGTCCCCAATCAACCCATCAGGGGCGGGCGATGCGGTGGATGAACAGGCCGCTGCGGAGCTTGGGCTCGAACCAGGTCGATTTCGGCGGCATGAGCAGGCCGGCGTCGGCGACGTCGAGCAGCTGGTCGATGGAGGTGGCGAACATCGAGAACGCGACGCCCTCGGCGCCCGCGCGGCGCTCGAGCTCGTCCACGCCGCGGACGCCGCCCACGAAGGAGATCCGGGGGTCGCTGCGCACGTCGCCGATGCCGAGCACCGGGGCCAGCACGTGCTCCTGCAGCACGGACACGTCGAGCGCGGCCACCGGGTCGGCCCCGGCGACCTTTGCGGCCAGCGCCTCGCCGAGGCTCAGGCGCCACCAGCGGCCGTCGGTGAACATGCCGATGACGCCGGCCCGCTCGGGCTCCACGGGCGCGCCCGCCTCCTCGACGGTGAAGCCCGCCGCGACCAGGCGCTCCAGCAGCCCCTCGACGTCCATGCCGGCGCGGTCGGACACGACGCGGTTGTACGGCAGGATGGTGAGCTGGCTCGCCGGGAACAGCACGGACAGGTAGTAGTTGAACGGCTCGGTGCCGGTCAGCGTCCCGGCGGCGCGCGCCTCGGCGCGCATGGCCTGGGCGACCTTCACGGCCGAGGCGGTGCGGTGGTGCCCGTCGGCGATGTAGGCGCACGGGACCTGCTCGAACATGGCATGGATGGCCTCGACGGCATCGGGGCGGGCGACCTCCCACACGCGCTGGCGGACCCCTTCGTCGTCGGTGAAGTCGTACAGCGGCGTGGCCGTCTTCGCGGCCTCGACGATCACGTCGAGGACGGGCTGGTCGCGATAGGTGGTGAAGATGGGGCCGGTCTGGCAGCCCAGCGCGCGCATGTGCTCGATGCGGTCGCGCTCCTTGTCCTCGCGCGTGAGCTCGTGCCGCTTGATGGTGCCGTCCTCGTACTCGTCGACCGAGCAGACGGCTGCGACCCCGGTCTGCGTGCGGCTCTCCCAGGTGAGCTCGTAGATGTAGTAGGCGCGGTTGCCGTCTGCCACGTAGGTGCCGTCGTCGATGCGCGCGCGCAAAAGCTCGGCGCCGCGCTCGTAGACCTCGGGCGCGTACATGTCCTGGTCGGGGCCGAACTGCGTCTCGGGCCGGTCGATATTCAGGAACGACAGCGGGCGGTCGGCCACGTAGGCCGCGGCCTCGGCGCGGTCGAAGACGTCGTAGGGCAGCGCCGCGACCTCGGCGGCGTGCTCGGGGACGGGGCGGATGCAGGGGAAGGGGAGGACTCTCATGGCGCGCCTTTCGGTGGACGGTGCAGATGGGGCCCGGGTCGTGCGGCGAGCCCGCGTCCCGCCCATGATACCCCACGGGCGCGCCGCACGGACGCCGGGGGCGCCCGGGGGTGTATCCTGTAACCTCGGCAGTACGGCACCCGGGGGACGGAGGCGGGACGATGGGCTTTCTCGAGACGGCGCTCACGATGGTGACGCTCGCCATCCCGATTGTCATCGGCTATATCGCCCATCGGCTCGGCTTCATGGGCGGCGAGTTCGACGGCAAGCTGTCGTCGCTCGTCATCAACATCACGCTCCCCTGCATGATCCTCGTGTCGGTGTGCGACCGGGAGCTGCCCGACCCCGCGCGCCTCGTCCAGCTCATCGGCCTGTCGACGCTCGGCTACCTCATCGCCGTCGCGGCGGCGCTCATCGTGCCGCGCCTCATGCGCGCGCCCGAGTCCGGCGCCTACAGCTTCGTGATCGCCTTCGGGAACGTGGGCTTCATCGGCTTCCCCGTGCTCGGGGCGGTGCTCGGCGCCGATGCGGTGCTCTATGCGGCGATCGCCAACATCCCCTGGTACATCCTGTCGAGCAGCGCCGGCGTGCTCATGATATCGGGCCTGCCCGAGGGCGGGGCGGCCCGTGCCGTACGAGAGAGCGCCAAGCGCCTGCTGTCTCCCATGCTCGGGGCGAGCCTCGTGGTGCTGGCGCTGGCCCTGGCCGGCGTCAACGATCTGAGCATCGTGGGCGACGGCCTGGCGACCTGCGGGAACTTCACCACGCCGGCGGCGCTCCTCATCTGCGGCTCGTCGCTTGCCAACTACGCCCCGCGCGAGATGGTGGGCAACTGGCGCGCCTACGCGGCGACGGCCATGCGCCTGGTCGGCGTGCCGCTGCTGCTCTACGCCGCCCTGCGCGGCCTCGCGCCCGATGCCTTCACTCTCGCGGTGCTGGTGCTCGGCCAGGCCATGCCTGTGGCGACCAACGGCATCCTCTACTGCCTCATGTACGGCATGGACGCCAAGCCCGTCATGCAGGGCATGTTCCTATCGGTCATCGCGTCGATCGTGACGATCCCCGCGCTCGCGTTGCTGGTCGCCTAGGCGGGGCCGCCGCCGGCCCCGTGCAGCCGGCGGCGGCTGCGGCACCTACTTGATGACGCGCACGCGGTAGACGGCCGGGATGCGCTTGAGCGCCTCGATGGTGGAGCCGTCCAGGTGCTCGTCGGTGTCGAACATCGTGTAGGCGTTCTCTCCGGCGCTCTCGTTCACCATGCGCTGGACGTTGGCGTTGTCCTCGGCAAGGATGCGGGTGATCTGGCCGATCATGTTGGGGACGTTGGCGTGCAGGCAGGCGATGCGGCTCGCCGCGCGCGCCTTGCCCATGGAGCAGGCGGGGTAGTTGACCGAATGCGCGATGTTGCCGTTCTCCAGGTAGTCCTTGAGCTCGGAGATCGCCATGTCCGCGCAGTTGGCCTCCGCCTCCCCGGTCCCGGCGCCCGAGTGCGTGGTGATGAAGGTGTTGGGCATGAGCACGGTCTTGGGCGTGGCGAAGTCGGTGGCGAACCAGGAGAGGCGGCCCTGATGGAGCGCCGTGTTGACCGCGTCCTCGTCGACGATGGTCTCGCGCGCGAAGTTGATGAGGACCGCGCCCGGGGCGAGCAGGTCGAGCTGCTCGGTGGAGATCATGCCCACGGTGTCGGCCTTGCTGGGCACGTGGACGGTGAGGTAGTCGCATCCGCGGCAGAGGTCCTCGAGCGTCCCCACGCGCTGCACGTTCTGCGACAGCGCCCAGGCGTGCTCGACTGAGATGAACGGGTCGTACCCGTAGACGTCCATGCCGAGGTCGACCGCGGCGTTGGCCACCTTGGAGCCGACGTTGCCCAGGCCGATGACGCCGATGCGCTTGCCCTTGAGCTCGCGCCCCACGAACGCCTTCTTGGCCTTCTCCGCGTTGACGAGGATGTCGGGGTCGTCGGCGTGCGCGCGGACCCACTCCATGGACTGCACGACGCCGCGGCTCGACAGGATCATCATGGCGATGACGATCTCCTTCACGGCGTTCGCGTTGGCGCCGGGGGAGTTGAACACCACGACGCCGCGGCGGGCGTACTCCTCGATGGGGATGTTGTTGACGCCCGCCCCGCAGCGCGCGATGGCGCGGATGCCCTCGGGCAGGTCGTAGCCGTGCAGGTCGGTCGAGCGCATGAGGATGGCGTCGGCGCACGCGGCGTCCTCCACGAACTCGTAGCCCTCGCCGAAGGTGACCTCGCCGTCGCGGGTGATGTCGTCGATGGTCTTGATGTAGCGCATGGTGGTCCTTTCCGCCCGGGCCCCGTGGGGGCGCAGCGGGCACGGGCGCGCGGGGAGGGCGCCCGGGGGATATCGGGGGAGGGGCGGCGCGGACACGGCCCGCGCCGCCCGATGCACGGTCGGGCGCGTCGGCCCGGGTTCGGGGAGGCCCGCGGGAAGCGGGCTACGAAGATCGCCCGTCCGCGGCGGCCTCCGCCTCGGCGGGGTGCGCCGCCTCGAACGCGCGCATGTAGGCGACGAGGGCTTCGACGGACTCCATCTCGACCGCGTTGTAGATGCTCGCGCGCATGCCGCCCACGAGGCGGTGCCCCGCGACGCCCTCGATCCCGCGCGCGCGGGCGCCCTCGATGAAGGCGGCGTCCAGCTCGGGCGTCGGGGTGCGGAAGCAGACGTTGGCGATGGAGCGGGACCCGCGCTGCGCGGTGCCCGAGAACAGCGGGCTGTCGTCGAGGGCGCGGTACAGGAGCTCGGCCTTGGCGCGGTTGCGCCGCTCCATGGCGGGAAGGCCGCCCGTCCGCTCGATCCAGGAGAACACCTTGCCGCACAGGTAGATGCCGAAGGTGTTGGGCGTGTTGAGCATGGAGCCCGCGTCCGCCTGCGCGCGGAAGTCGAGGTAGCTCGGGCAGCAGGGGAGGGCGGGGCCCTTGCCGAGCAGGTCGTCGCGCACGATGAGCACGGTGACGCCGGCCGGGCCGGCGTTCTTCTGGGCGCCCGCGTACAGCAGGCCGTAGCGCTCGACGTCGAGCGGGAAGGAGAGGAAGCAGCTCGACACGTCCGCCGCGAGCGGGACGCCCGCGGTGTCGGGGAGCTCCCGGTACATGGTGCCGAAGATGGTGTTGTTCTGGCAGATGTGCACGTAGTCCAGGTCCCCGGCGGCGCAGCGCGCGGGGATGCCCGAGAGGTCCGGGATGCGGTCGAAGCCGGAGCCCTCGCTCGACGCGAGCAGCTCGGCGTCGCCGTAGCGCGCCGCCTCGCGCCAGGCCTTGCGCGCGAAGTGTCCGGACACGATGTAGCCGGCGCGGCGGGTGCGCATAAGGTTCATGGGCACGGAGGCGAACCCGAGGGTGGCGCCGCCCTGCAGGAACAGCACGCGGTAGGAGGAGGGGATGCCGAGCAGGCGGCGCAGGCACGCCTCGGTCTCGTCGAAGATCGCGCGGTAGGCGCCCGAGCGATGGCTCATCTCCAGGACCGACATGCCGCACCCGCGGTAATCGGGGAGCTCGGATGCGACCTCGGCGAGCACGCTGGCGGGCAGCGCCGCCGGACCGGCGGAGAAGTTGTGCACCCGTCCCATCGGCGTGGACCTCCTAAACTGCATAGATCGGCGAACAGTGTGCATAACTCTAGCATAGTGGAGTATGCGCGGCACATTCGTTAATCATCGCGAAACCGTCCCCGCCGACGCTCCCCGCCGCCCGCCGCCGGCTCTCGCACCTCGGGTTGCGACGCGTTACAATAACGTTCAACTTGAACCTTAAGGATTGTGAGGGCAGCCCATGGCGACGTACGTGACATCGGATGCGCACGGTCACCTGCGCGCGCTCGACCGCGCGCTCGAGCTCGCCGCCCCCGGCGCGGACGACATCGTCTACGTGCTGGGCGACATGGTGGACCGCGGCCCCGACCCCGTGGGGGTCATGCGCCTGGTCCGCGGGCTGCACAACGCCCGCGTGCTCATGGGCAACCACGAGCACATGATGCTCTCGACGCTCGCCACCGGGGACCAGGTGGACCTGCTCACCTGGGAGATGAACGGGGGTTCCGCCACCGCCGCGGGCCTCGACGCCTGCCCGCACGCCGAGTACATCGACCTCATGGACTGGGTGGCCAACCTTCCGCTGGCCGATGCGGCGCGCGCCGGCGGCCGCACCTACCTGCTCGCGCATGCCGGGTTCGACGCGCTCGAGCTGCGCGCCTGCCTCGCCACGGCGGGGTTCGGCGGGGAGGGCGGCTACGGCGGCGTCCCCGCCGACCTGCTCGCGCGCGCCCTGGCGACCCAGGACGCCGAGAACCTGCTGTGGATCCGCGGCGACTTCTGGGGCGTGCCCACCGGCCTGGTGGGCCGCGACGGCGCGGGCCCCGTGGCGATCTCCGGCCACACGCCCACCGTCCTGCTCGGACGCTACGCCGACCTCATGTGCGGCGGCGTGCTGGACGAGGGCGGGCGGGCCCTCATGGTCGAGGTGGGGGCGAGCTGGGACACCGGAGGGGTGGCGGACCGCGTCGACATCGACTGCTCCGCCGCCGCGGGCGCCCCCGCGGGCCGCGTGGGGGTCCTGCGCCTCGACGACCGGCGCGTCTTCTACGCGGACATCGAGGAGGGGGAGTAGGGCCGCGGCCCTTCCGTCGCGCCGCCGCCATGGTCCTGCGCCCCGCGGGACGGGCGGCCGGCGGCCCCTGGGGCTCTCGCCCCTCCCGGCTCCGCCGCCTCGGTCCCGCGGGTGCCCGCCGCCGTATCAGGCGAAGGGGTCGCGGCTCCGGTCGATCTCGCGGCGGATCCGCGCGTACTGCCAGATGAGCAGGCCGAGCAGCAGCGCCATCACGGCGAGGTAGCTCGCCACCGCGCCGGCGAGCCCGATGACGCGCACCAGGACGAACGGGAGCGCGGCCGACGCCGCGAAGGCGATGAGGTACAGGCGCATCACGTCGCCCTGGCGGCGCAGCACGGTGATGATCGCGTAGATGAAGTCGATCGCGGCGGTGACGCCGCCGGCGGCCACCATCGCGTAGGCGAGCGGGCGGAAGGGCTCGAAGTCCAGGCCGTACATGAAGCTCATGAGGGGGATGCCCGCCCACCCCATGAAGGCCCCCACCGCGACGGAGATCGCGACGACCACGGTGAGCACCGCGGCGATGACGAGGTCGAACCGCCGGCGCTTGCGGGGGTTCGACCAGATGCCGGCGAGCCGGACGAGCTGCGGCTTGTAGATGAACCCGGTGGCGAGCAGGATGCCCTGCGCCGGGAAGTAGAGCGCGTTGAAGTAGAGCTGGTTCTCGTAGGGGAGGGCGCCCTCCATCGCGAACTTCGGCATGCTCTCGATCAGGTTGAACAGGAACAGCGCGGCGAACAGCGCGGCGCCCTGGCGGAACAGCCGGACGACCTCGCGCGAGCTCGCCCGGCGGGACTTCTCGGTCTCGAGCAGGGCGAGCGGGACCGTCACGAGCACGAAGGTCGCCGCCGCGGCGACCGCCATCCCCACCGAGGCGGCCTCGAGGCTCCGGGTGACGAGCAGGACCGCCGTGAAGCCCGCGATCGCGGCGGCGGAGCGCAGGGCCTGGCTGATCCCGGCGAGGTAGAGCTTGTCGGCCTGCTGCAGGCGTCCCTCGTAGACATCGCCCACGCCGTCGAGCACCTTGTACACGAAGACCCCCAGGCAGATGGTCGTCATGGAGGCGTCGTAGTCGCGCAGGGCGCAGTACAGGATGCCCGCGACGAGCGCCAGGGCCCCGGTGAGCCAGCGGTTCACCTGGTAGGACGCAAAGGAGTTGACCTCCTCGAGGTCCGAGACCTGGTAGTTGCGGATGCCGTAGTTGGCCGCGATCATCAGCAGCGTGCCCACCACGAACGCCATGGAGAACATGCCCGCGCCCTCGGCGCCGGCGAGCTGGGTGGCCACCACGGTGAGGGCGGGGAAGGTGAAGCCCCACAGCGTCGTGCCCACCGTGTTCCACAGGTAGTCGCGGACGGTGCTGCCCTCCTCGTAGCGCGCCTCCTGCTCGGAGAGGGACCCCTCGTACACCGCTTCGAGCAGCCGCGTCCACCAGCGGTTGACGAGGCGGGCGAGCGGGCCGGGCTCGCGCCGGCGCTCGGAGCGCGCCCGGGGCGCGGCGCCGACGGGGACCGAGCCC
>NZ_JAQECM010000020.1:0-263 GCF_027669965.1 Candidatus Collinsella stercoripullorum
CCCGCCCCCTGCAGCGGGCGCGGCCCGTCCGCCGGGTGCCCGCGGCGCGCGGCCCGGGCACCCGGCGGCGCGGCTATCCGCGGAAGGTGATGACCGGCGTCTCGCCCTCGGCCGCATCCATGCCGGCGAGGAACTCGAAGTCCGCAGCGTCGGCCGTGGAGGCCACGATGAAGGCCGTGGTCGCCGGGTGGCCCGCCGCGGCGATCTTTTCGGTGTCGAAGGTGAGCAGCTTGGTGCCGGCCTTGACCTTGTCGCCCTGGTTC
>NZ_JAQECM010000020.1:283-35318 GCF_027669965.1 Candidatus Collinsella stercoripullorum
TCGCCGCCCATGTCCACGGTGTCGATGCCCACGTGGATCAGCAGCTCGACGCCGTTGTCCAGGGTGAGGCCCACGGCGTGGTTGGAGGCGGGCATGGTCACCGTCACCGTGCAGTCGGCGGGGGCCACGACGGTGTCGCCGGAGGGCTCGATGCACACGCCGTCGCCCATGACCTTGCTCGCGAACATCGGGTCGGGCATCTGGTCGATGGGCATGACGCGGCCGGCGAGCGGCGCGGTCAGGACCCACTCGACGGGCTCGGCGGCCGCGGCCGCGGGCTCGGAGTCAGCCGCGGGCTCGGACTCGGCGGGAGCCGCCGGGGCGGGCGCCGGCTTGGCGGCCGCGGGGGCCGCGGCGACGATGCCGCGCTCCTCGGGGGCGAGCATCCTCATGCCGACGAACAGGGTGAGCGCGAAGGGGACCGCGACGGCAATGAGCATGCACAGCGCGAAGATGCCCCAGTAGTCGAACATGATGGACAGGATGCCCGGAAGACCGCCCACGCCGATGGAGAGCGCCTTCACGCCGAAGCCCGTGCAGACCATGGCGGCGCAGGCCGAGCCGATCATGCCGCAGATGAGCGGGAACTTGTACTTGAGGTTCACGCCGAACAGCGCGGGCTCGGTGACGCCCAGGTAGCAGGAGATGCACGCGGGGATGTTCACCTGCTGGGCGCGCTCGTTCCTCTTCTGCAGCACCGTCATGGCGAGCACGGCGGAGCCCTGCGCGATGTTGGACAGCGCAATCATGGGCCACAGCGTGGTGTACTCGTAGATGCTCACCATCTGGGAGTCGATGGCGTTGGTCATGTGGTGCAGGCCCGTCATGACGAGCGGGGCGTAGAGCAGGCCGAACACCGCCGCGAAGAGCACGCGCACGTCGGAGGCCAGACCCCAGCTCACGGCGTTGGCGATGGCGTCGCCGATGGCCCAGCCGATGGGGCCCACCACCAGATGGGCGATGAACACGGCGGGCACGAGCGACATGAAGGGGACCACGATCATGCGCACCACGTCGGGCGTGACCTTGGTGAAGAACTTCTCGAGCCCCACCAGCACGAAGGCGGCCATGAGCGCGGCGATGACCTGGCCCTGGTACCCGGTGCCCACGAAGGAGTAGAAGCCGAAGTCGTAGGTGTGCGCGGCGATGTCCTCGGCGCTGGCGCCGGCGACCGAGAAGCCGTTGAGCAGCTGCGGGCTCACGAGCGTGAGGCCCAGGATGATGCCGAGGATGGGCGTGGTGCCCATCTTGCGCGTGACCGACCAGCAGATGCCGACGGGCAGCATGTGGAACACGGCCTCGCCGATGACCCAAAGGAAGTTGTACATGCCCATCCAGAACGTCGAGATGTCGGCGATGGAGAGGGTGCCGCGCTCCAGGTCGAAGGCGCCCGCGTCGTTGAAGAAGTTGACCACGCCGATGATGTTGCGGAAGCCGAGGATCAGACCGCCGCAGATCAGGGCCGGGATGAGCGGGGCGAAGATCTCGCCCAGGACCCCCATGGCGCGCTGGAGCGGGTTCTGGTTGGCGCCCGCGGCGGCCTTCGCCGCCTCCTTGGAGACGCCCTCGATGCCCGAGACCGCCGTGAACTCCTGATAGAAGTCCGCGACGTCGTTTCCGATGATGACCTGGAACTGCCCGGCCTGCGTGAACGTGCCCTTGACGGAGGGCAGGTCCTCGATCGCCGCGACGTCGGCGCGGGCCTCGTCCACCAGTACGAAGCGCATGCGCGTCATGCAATGGGTGATCGCGGAGATGTTCCCCTTCCCACCCACGAGTTCGAGGAGCCTCCCGGCGTCCTCCGTGTACTTCGCCATGTGTTAACCCCTTTCTTCCACACGAGCGAATGCCCTGACGGCTGACGTAACTTATTTGAATAAGTACAGGCACAGTGTACGCCTCGCCGGGGGTTACTTATTTGAATAAGTTGACGATGCCGCGAACGGTCGGTTCGGCGGGGCGAGCGGCATCAGGGGATATCGCCTACGGGAGCCAGACGGCACCAGGGGATGGGCGCGCCCCGGCGGTCCGTCGGCGCGCGGGCCGGCGGCTCCCGCGCCCCGGCGGATCCCCCCCTTGCGGGCCGGCACTCATCTGAATAAGCTGTTCGATAGAGCCGACGCTGCGCGGCACGACGGAAGGGGACCCCGTGAAGGCACGATACGACGCCATCTACCGCGATATCCGCGACACCATCGAGGACGGGACCTACCCGTTCCAGGCCTTCCTGCCCTCGGAGGCTGAGCTCACGCGGTATTACGCCTGCTCGCACAACACGCTGCGCCGCGCGCTCGGGCTCCTGCGCGAGCAGGGGTACGTCCAGCCGGTCCACGGCAAGGGGGTCCGCGTGGTGTACCGCCGGCACGACCGGGAGACCTTCTCCATCGGGCAGATCGAATCGTTCCGCGAGGCGGGCGCCCGCGCGCATTTCCGCGCCGAGACCGAGGTGGTCGCCGTCAGGCAGACCGTCGCCTCCGCGGAGACGGAGCTGCGGCACGGCTTCGCCGAGGGGACCCCGCTCACCTACGTCGAGCGCGTGCGCCGGATCAACGGCGAGGCGCTCATCCGCGACCGGAGCCTGTTCCTCACCTCATCGGTCCCCGGCATCACCGAGGACGTCGCCCGCGCGTCCATCTACGAGTACATGGAGCGCGAGCTGGGCGTGACCATCGCCATGAGCAAGCGCACCATCACCGGCGAGCGCGCCGACGAGCGGGACCGAGCCCTGCTCGACCTCGACGGGGTCGACTACCTCGCCGTGGTGGACAACCTCACCTTCGATGCGCAGGGCATCCTCATCGAGTGCACCCAGTCGCGCCACCGCCTCGACCACTTCTGCTTCCGCGACACCGCCGTCCGGCAGAAGGTCTGAGCGGGGCGCATCGCGACCGTCGCGCTTGGCGCCGGATCCCGGAGGCGCTACCATGGCGCCATGGACATCAGACGCGTAGCCGAACACCGCAAACGGGACCATCTCCCCCTCCTCCTGCTCGCCGACGAGCAGGAGGACATGGTCGAGCGCTATCTCACGCGCGGCACCATGTTCGCCCTCGATATGGACGGCGCGACGGCCGGCGTCTGCGTGGTGACCGACGAGGGGGACCGCGTGCTCGAGATCAAGAACCTCGCCGTCGACCCCGCGTACCAGCGCCGGGGCCTCGGCCGGGCGCTCATCGAGTTCGTCGCGGACCGAGCGAGGGGCCGCTACGACGCGCTGCAGGTCGGCACCGGGGACAGCCCGCTCACGGTACCCTTCTACGAGGCGTGCGGCTTCGTCCGGCACCACCGCGTCGAGAACTTCTTCCCCGACAACTACGACCACCCCATCGTGGAGGCGGGCGTCCTGCTCAAAGACATGGTCTACCTGTGGCGCGAGCTGTAGGCGCGCAGGACGCGCCGCACTCCGGGCACGAGGCGCCGACGCGCCCGCGCTCCGCCCGGCGTCCGACATGGGTGCGCGCCCGGCACGAGGGGCGGCCTCAGGCGCTCTTACGGGCGACGACGAGGCATGCCGTCGAGCCGATGCGCCGCCATGCGACGGAATCGAACCAGCGTCCCAGAATCGCGCGCAGCTCCGCCTCGGAGTAGATGCGCACATCGCCCTCGCGGGAGTGCGGCAGCCATACGTTCATGATGGCCCGTGCGGGACCGGGCTGCCAGGCATCGCCGATGACGAAGCTGCCGCCCGGGGCGAGGACGCGCCACGCCTGGAACGCCGCGCGTTCGGGGTCCGGGTAGTGGTGGAAGGAGTCGTTGCACCACGCGGCATCGAAGGACGAGTCCGGGAAGATCAGGCGCTCGGCATCGCACACGGCGACCCGGGCGCGCCCGGCGAGCCGCGCGCGGGCGGCCTCCACCATGTTGGGCGAGAGGTCCACGCAGGACAGGCGGGCGTCGGGCACGCTCTCGATCACGCGCTCCGCCAGCGCGCCCGTACCGCAGCCGAGGTCGAGCAGGCGCGGTCCCTCGATGCCTGCGACGGATGCGGTCACCGCCTCGACGACGTGGGGGTACAGCATGCGCGCATGGGACCCTTCCGTCCCGACGTCGAACGTCGCCGCCTGCGCGTCGAACGCCTGACGCGAGCGGGCGCGGTACCGATCGGCTTCCGTCTTGTCCATATCCGGTTCCTTTCTGTTAAACATTGTTCAATACTTTCGGCCGAATACGGCCCCGGCGGGGGCGCCGGGGCGGGATCCCTAATCTTGATGCGGGGAGCGGAATGCAGCGATGAGCGCGCCGAGGTAGCGCCGGGCGGCGGACATGGCCGCCGCATCCGGCATGCCCGGACCCGAGGCGAGGCCGATGCAGCCGTAGACCATCATGCCCGCGAGCGCGCCGGCATCGGCGGCGGCCATGCCCCTCGCTGCGGCATCGCGCTCGAGCGCGGCGGCCAGATGGGGCCTGACCTCCTCGCACAGGGCGAGCGAGAGGCGGTCGTGAAGCGCGCCGGCTCCCCCGCCGTGGAAGGCCCCGGCATGGGGGAAGTCGTGCGTTCCGGCCAGCTCGACGGCACGGTCGACGGCCTCGTCGAGCGTGAGCGAGCGGTCCTCGAGAAGGGCTATGAATCCGTCGGCGCAGCGGCGGGCGTAGGCGCGCACCGCCTCGTCGAACAGCTTCTCCTTGGAGTCGAAGTAGTGGTAGGCCAGCGCCGGCGCCACGCCCGCCGCACGCGCGACGGCGCGGACGGAGACGTTGTCATAGCCTTCCTCGTCAAAGAGCCGCATCGCGCAGGCGAGCAGCTCGCTGCGACGCTCCTCGGGGTCTTTCACCGTCCTGGCCATGCGCGCCACCTCCTTGCACTGGAGAATACCGTATCATTGAACATTGGTCAATGATAGAAGGCGCCTGTCACCTCGTGATCGATAGAGGGAGGGGGTGGTCAAAAACGAACGAAACGTAAGGATGCATAGAGCGAACGTCCTGCGAGGCGTCTGCAGACAGGAGGGCTCGCCCGCCCATCCTGCGATGTTGCGCCTTCCTATCAGTACCTGTTCCCGTTATATAGGTAACCGGCCTTGAGCTGATTCGCATTTCCGCCCGAAAATGACCACCCCCTCTCGCCGCTTGCGCGGAGGAGGCGATTCCTATACATCGACGCGTCGAAGTCTGCAGGTAGATGAGATACGCGTATGCATTCTCCTGATGCGACGGCGACCTAGGCGGCGGTCCTGCGGGTCTTCACGCCGAAGCAGAAGTAGAGGATGTGGAAGACCCACACGCACAGCAGGACGGCCTGCCCCGCGCGCACCTCGTGCATCATGACGAAGCCGATGGACATGAGGACGGTGACGGTCACCATGATGCGGTTCTTCGTCGCCCAGTCCATGCCCTTCCCGGCCACGTAGCTCTCGAGGTTCCTCTTGTAGAGCGAGGTGCCCGTGAACCAGGCGTGCAGGCGCTCCGAGCTCTTGGCGAAGCAGAGCGCCGCGAGCATGAGGAAGGGGAACGCGGGCAGCAGCGGCACCACCGCCCCCACGGCGCCCAGCGCGAGCCCCATGCACCCCAGTGTCATCAGCAGGGCCTTCTTGACGTTCATCGTGCCTCCTCGCGTTCCAGCCGGCGCCTCTCGGCCCGGGCCTCGTATACGTGGCGCAGCGCCGCCACGGGATGGCGGAAGATCATCCGCGGACCGGCGAAGCGCATGACCGCGCGGATCCTCTCGCGCATCGCGGGCGCGTAGCAGTGCACCCGGCAGTTTGAGCAGAAGGTCTTCTCCTCCATGAACGGGCACCGCTCGCTGCGCTCCCGCGCGTACGCGGCGAGCTCGGCGCACTCCGGGCACAACTCGTCGCCGCGCGTCCCGTGCTCGGCGTGGCACCACAGCGCGATCATCTCGCCGACCATGCGCTTCTCGCGCTCCCGCTTGGCGCGCACGCACCGCCGGTGGGAAAATAGTGACAGGCACCTTTTTCCCGCGCGCCCCATCAGCTCGCCCTCCCGTCCTCGACCGAGACCACCGTGTCGGCGATGCGCATCGTCGACGCCCGGTGCGACACCAGAAGCACGGTCCTGCCGGCGCGCTCGCGCGCGAGCGCGCGCAGGACGACCGCCTCGTTCAGGCTGTCGAGGTTGCTCGTCGGCTCGTCGAGCAGCAGGAAGGGCGCGTCGTGCAGGAAGGCCCGCGCGAGCCCGATGCGCTGGCGCTCGCCTCCCGACAGCGCGTCCCCGAGCTCGCCCACCGGCGTGTCGTAGCCCTGGGGCAGCGTGCGGATGAACTCGTGCACCGAGGCCTTGCGGCACGCCTCCTCGATCTCGGCATCCGTCGCGTCGGGCTTGGCGATCCGCAGGTTCTCCCTGATGCTGTCCCGGAACAGGTGGGTGTCCTGGGTAACGTAGGCCTCGAGGGAGCGCAGGTCGGCGGTGTCGATATCGGACACGTCCCGGCCCGAGACCTCCACCGCGCCCGCGTCGGGCTCCCAGAACCGCATGAAGAGCTTGAGCAGCGTGGACTTGCCGCTTCCGCTGCGGCCCGTGATGCCGACGATCGACCCCTCGGGCGCGTCGAGGGAGATGCTGCGCAGGACCGGCTCGCCATCGTAGGAGAAGACCACCTCCCGCGCCGCGGCCCCCTCGAAGCCCACCGGCTCGCGGCCGGAGACGTCCTCCACCTTGGGGCTCTCGTCCAGGATGTCGAGGACGCGGTTCCCCGCCGCGAAGGTCGACTGCAGCGTGCTGCCCAGATTCGCCAGCGCGATGACCGGGCCGAACGAGCCCATGAGCGCCACGGTGGGCACGAGCACGCCCGCGAGCGCCGCCTGACCGCTCGCCGCCTGCCCCCAGGCGACCCACGCGGACAGCAGGAGCATGCCCACGTCGAGGACGAGGACGACCGCGCCCGAGACGGCGGCGTCGAGCGCCGCGACGCGCTTCAGGCGCCCCTCGTCCGCGGCGAGGGCGTCCGTCCGCGCGCGCAGCTCCGCGAGGCGCCCCTCGCCGCACCCGTACTGCTGGATCTCGTCGAGGCCGCGCAGGCTGTCGAGGACGAACCCCGCGAGCTCGCCCGACCGCGTGCGGAAGCGCAGGCCGCCGTCCCCGCTCGCGCGCGAGGCCGGCCAGGGCAGCGCGATCCCCACCGTCGCGTACGCGAGCGCCGCGTAGGCTCCGAGCGGCGCGCCGAACGAGCCGATGAACGCGATGAGGACGGCGCAGAACGCCAGCGCGATGAGCGCCGGAGAGATGGTGTGCGCGTAGAACACCTCGAGCAGCTCGATGTCGGAGGTGATGACGGAGATCAGCTCGCCCTTGCCGCGCCCCTCGAGCTTGGCCGGAGCCAGACGCCGCAGCGCGCGGAAGACGCGGTCGCGGATGAGCGCGAGGAGCTTGAAGGCGATGAAGTGGTTGCACGCCTGCTCGCCGTAGCGCAGCGCGCCGCGCGCCACCGCGCAGGCGGCCATCGCGGCGACGACGCCGGCGAGCGGCAGCGAGGCCTCGCCCACCACCGAGAGCGCCCCGTACGCCCCGAGCACGGTGAGCGCGGTGGCGCACAGGTGCCCCGCGAGCCCCATCGCGACGGCCAGGGCCATGTAGCCCGCGAGCGGGCGCACGAGCCCCACGAGCCGCGCCATCACGGCGAATCCGCCTCTCCTCATCCGATCGCCTCCTCGGCATCGAGCTCCTCGAGTTCCCGCTGCGCCCGCCACAGCCCGGCGTAGACCCCTGCGCGCCCGACGAGCTCGGCGTGGGTCCCCGTCTCCGCGACCGCGCCGTCGGCGAGCACCGCGATCCGGTCGGCGCCCGCCACGCTCGCAAGGCGGTGCGAGATGACGACCACGGTCCGGTCGGCGCGCCGGCGCGCCAGGTCCTCGATGGCCGCCATGATGGCGTCCTCGCTCTCCACGTCCACGTTCGACGCCGCCTCGTCGAAGATGTAGACGCGCGTGTCGTGCAGAAGCGCCCGGGCGAGCGCGAGGCGCTGGCGCTGGCCGCCGGACAGGTTCGCCGCCTGCTCGGTGAGCCGGGTCTCGAGCCCCTGCTCGGTGCGCAGGAAGCCGGCGAGACGCGTCGCCTCGAGCGCCTCCCACAGCTCGCCGTCCGTGGCGTCCGGCTTGGCGGCGAGGAGGTTCTCGCGCACCGTGCCGCGGAACAGGCAGCTTTGATGGCCCACGTAGGTCACGTGCCGCATGAGGTCGGCCGGGTCGATGTCCGCAAGCCCCGCGCCGCCCACGGAGACGGAGCCCGCGTACCCCCGGTTCCTGCCCATGAGCACGGAGGCGAGCGTCGACTTGCCGCATCCGCTCTCGCCCACGACCGCCGTGAACGAGCCCTCGGGGATCTCGAGGCTCACGTCGGACAGGGCGGTCCGGGAGGCGCCGTCCTCGCCGCGGTAGGCGTAGCCGAGCCCCTCGATGCGGATGCCCGAGCGCTCCGGGAAGGGCAGCGTGCCCGCGGCGGGCTCCTCGGCATCGAGCAGGCGGAAGATCTTCTCGCTCGCCGCCATGCCGTTCATGGCGATGTGGAAGAACGACCCGAGCTGGCGCATGGGGAGGAAGTAGTCGGCCGCGAGCAGCATGATCATGAGGCATCCGACGAGGTCGACCGCCCCCGCCCGGAACTGGAAGAGGCCCACGGCGATGCCCGCCGCCGCGCCGCCGTAGGCGACGGCATCCATGACGGCGATGGAGTTGAGCTGCATGACGAGCACGCGCATGGTGATGCGGCGGAACTCCTCGGCCCGCTCGTTCATCTCGCGCTGCCTCATCCCGTCGGCCCCGTAGACCTTGAGGGTCGTGAGCCCCTGCAGGTTCTCGAGGAAGGTGTCGCCGAGCGCCGTGTAGCTCGCCCAGTACCTGGAGAGCAGGCGCTTTGCCCAGGTCTGGACGGCGGCGATGGCGGCGGGGATGAGCGGCACGCAGACGAGCAGCACCGCTGCGGCGAGGGGGCTCACCGGCGCGAGCACGGCGAAGAGCGTGAGGGGCGCGAGCAGGGCGTAGAAGAGCTGCGGGAGGTAGGAGCCGAAGTAGGTCTCGAGCTGGTCGACGCCCTCGACGGAGACCTGCACGACCTCCGAGGTGAGCGCGTGCTCGCGGTACGAGGGACCGAGCCGCAGGAGCTTCTCGTAGATGACGGGGCGCAGCCGCCGCTTCACCGCGCAGGATGAGAGGAACCCCGCCCACGACGCGCCGGCCGTGCAGAGCGCGCGCACGGCGACGACGACGAGGGCGACGGCCGCGGTGGCGACGAGGTCGCCGGCCGCCGCCGTCTGCCCGAAGATGCGGCCGAGCAGGCGGCAGACGGCTGTGACCAGGCAGATGTTCGCCACGAGGGCGATCCACCGGAACCCGACGCCCAGGGCGGTGTAGCGCCTGCTCTCGGGCACCAGCCCCACGAGCCGCCTGTCGATCATCATGCCTTCCCGCCTCCCCGTCCGCCGGCCGGATGCCCTCCGGCCGGATACCCCGGTCCGGACTCCATCCGGCAGAGGCCCTCTGGCCGGATACCTCGGCCTCGTCGCGTCATACAGTTAGGCATAGTAAACTATTTGGTTGAGAGTTAGAAGATGTTAACTATTTTGTCAGAAGCGGGCGGCGCGTGCGGGAAGAGCGAGAGGGGGCCGGGGTGCAGCCGAGTGTTCCCAGGGCGCGGCCGACTGTCCCCGGGTCGCGGCTGGCCGTCCCCGGGGCGAGGCCGGGCGTTCCCAGGGCGCCTGCGGAAACGCTGTCATCTGCCCCGGAGGCACGACATCGTGCCCCGGGAACGCCGCCGTCTGCCCCGGGAAGCGGGAAACGGACCGTCTGGGAGAGAATCGAACGTTTCCCGGGATGCGACGGACTGTTCGCGGGGCATAGCCGGGCGTTCCCGGGGTGCAGCCGGGTGTTTCCGGGCACGACGGACTGCCCCGGGGTACGGCACGCTGCCCACGGCGTGGCGCGGACCACCCTCTACGTCGCCACTTGTCGCCACGACGGGCCGCATCCGGGACACCGCGCGGCGCGTTTGGGGTATCCTTCGGTCGGCACCGAGAGACGGAGGGGACCTATGGAACGCACGGACGCCGCGGCGCGCATTCGGACGGCCTACGGGCAGATGCTGCTGCTCGCCCTGCTCGGCATCCCCATCGGCATCGCGGTGGGCGCCGTCTGCGCGCTCTTCGGACGGGTGCTGCTCGCCATCACCGCGTTCCGTGAGGCGCACCCCTGGCAGCTCATCCCCTTCCTCGCCGTCGCGGGCATCGCCGTCGCCGCGGCGTACCGGCGCTTCGGCCGCGGGACCGAGCGCGGCATGGGCCTCGTGTTCGCGGTCGCCCATGAGGACGGCGGAGAGGACGAGATCCCGCTGCGCCTGGTCCCCCTCATCATGGTCGGGACCTGGCTGACGCACCTGTTCGGCGGGAGCGCCGGCCGCGAAGGGGTCGCCGTGCAGATCGGCGCCGCCATCGCGCACCGCGCGGGAAGGCTCGTCCCGATCGAGCACGCGGGGCGCGTATTCGTGGTGGCGGGCATGGCCGCCGGGTTCGCCGGGCTGTTCCGGACGCCGCTGGCGGCCTGCGCCTTCGCCCTCGAGGTGCTCGTCGCGGGCAGGCTGGAGTACCGTGCCCTCGCCACAGCCCTTACGGCGTCGCTTTCCGCGGCCATGACCTCCGGCGCCCTCGGCTTGGAGAAGTTCGAGGTGCCCGTCGACGCCGCGCTCGCGCTCGACGCCCCCGCGCTCCTCCGCCTCGCCGCCGCCGGGCTCGTCTTCGGCGTCGTCGGCGGCGGCTTCGCCTGGCTGCTCGCCTGGGGTAAGCGGCAGGCGGGGCGCATCGTCAACCCGCTCGCACGCATCGGCGTCATCGGCGTCGCGCTGTCGGTCGCGCTGCTCGCGCTCGGCGCCGGACGCTATGCGGGCCTGGGAACGAATCTCATCTCCCTGGCCTTCGGGGAACCCGGCGCGGTCGCTTGCTGGGACTGGGCGCTCAAGTTCCTGCTCACCGTGGCCACCCTTTCAGCCGGGTTCCAAGGGGGCGAGGTCACGCCGCTGTTCTCGATCGGCGCGACGCTCGGCGTGGCGCTCTGCGGTGTCTTGGAGCTTCCCGCCGAGCTCATGGCGGCCCTCGGGTACGCCGCCGTCTTCGGCAGCGCGACCAACACCCTGCTCGCCCCGATCCTCATCGGCGGCGAGGTCTTCGGCTTCGCCAACCTGCCGGCGTTCTTCGTGGTCTGCGCCGTCGCGTACCTCGTCAACCTCGACCGCTCGATCTATTCCGGCCAGCGCCTCGCCCGGTAGGACCGGCGCTGCAGCGCGCGGGACGCCGCGCACCTCCGGCCGCCCGTCGCCGGTCGCCGCCGGCCGCCCGCCGAGCGCCATACACCGTCGTCTGCCGGCCGCCCGCCGTTCGCCATCGTCTGCCGGCCGCCCGTTTCCCGCACCTATCGACACCGCCCTCTGCAAGCCACCCGCGGCACGCCGCATCCACCGGCCGCCCGCCATACGTCACAGCGAGATAAACGCGTGCATAGACACCATTGTTTCAGCTAGACACCGCGCACGCGAAACAATCGCGTGCATGGGCACCATTGTCTCGCCCCGGGCCGCCATGCGAGACAAACGCGTGCACGCACGCCATCGTCTCGCTGGGGGGCTTTGATCCGCGAAACAATCGTGTACACGCATGCCTTCATCTCACACCGCGAATCTCCGGCCAGCGCCTCGCCCGGCAGGGCCGGCGCGGCGGCACACGACCGGAACCCGGCGAAACGCCTCATTGGAAGCACGTCCCGTCCTGATGGGCTATACTTGTACGAACATGTTTCTGTCCTTGGAGGGCCCATGCGCATCGAACACGTCGCCCTGTACGTCCGCGACCTCGAGGCGGCGCGCCGCTTCTTCGAGACCTACCTCGGGGGAACCGCGGGCGCGCCGTACCGCAATGAGACGACCGGCTTCCGATCCTACTTCCTCTCGTTCGACGACGGCGCGCGCCTCGAGATCATGACGCGCCCCGAGCTCGCCGAGGGAGGCGGGCAGCCCTGCCGCGGGTACGCCCATGTCGCGTTCTCGGTGGGCGGCAAACAGGCTGTCGACGAGCTCACCGAGCGGCTGCGCGCCGACGGGTACGAGGTCGTGAGCGGACCGCGGACCACCGGCGACGGCTATTACGAGAGCTGCGTCGCCACCGTCGAGGGCGCGCTGGTCGAGATCACCGCGTAGCCGCGAGCTACCGGGGGAACCGTCCGCCGAAAGCTCCCTTAAGCTTCGGTTAAGGTTCCTTCACGGAACCCCCTCCCACCTAGAATGGGGACGTCACCGCATGAAGGAGGCCCCCATGACCCGTCCTCGCACCCGCATCCGTCTCCGCATCGTCGCCGCCTGCGCGGCGGCGCTCACCCTGACGGCACCGCTTTCCGGATGCCTCGTGACCGACAACGGCACCGATGTCGGCGACCTGCGCGACGGGTCCGCCCAGCAGGCGCTCGACGACGCGGCGAACGCCGTGGACGATGCGCGCCAGGATGTCGGCGACGCGTTCGACCGGGTACAGGAGGAGGTCGGCGGCTCGTTCGGCGAGGTGGGGGACGACCTCACGTCTATGTTCGAGAAGCTCGAGGGGTCGCTGGGCTCCCTCTCCCAGGCGCCGGAGATCCTGGACGAGGCGTTCGGCAGCCGCACGGCGCTCTCCGCGGCCGAACGCGTCGTGATCGAGGACGCGCACGGGGGCGGGACGCTGGCCGAGTACTCCGGATCCGAGCAGCTCGCGCAGGTCGCGGATACGTTCGCGGCGTTCTCGTACGACAGCTGGAAGATCGTGCCCACCAACCCCGGGGACCCCGAGTTCACGCTGCGCCTCTGGCAGCGCGAGACCCGGAAAGCCAGCCAGAGCGCAGAGGACCTGCAGGTCTACGAGGCGCTCGCCATCACCTGCTACCGCAATTCGAACGTGGTCGAGCTCAGCGTGCCCCCGGTCGGCCTCACGATGGACCTCGAGCTCACCGACGCGGACATCGCCGCGCTGCGCGCCCTCGCCTGACGGCGTCGCCGGAAGGACCCCGCCGACCGGGCAACCGTACGGAGGCGGAACGGGACGGGGCTCACGCTCCAGCCGGCGGGCGCCCGGATACAGGGGCGGGCCCACCCCCTCGCCGGCAGGCATCCGGATACGGAAGCGGCCCCTGCGCGCCAGGCGCAAGGGCCGCTTCAGCATGGCGACGCGGTTCGTCTCGACCCCGTCCCCAAACGTTCCGAAGACGCCGGGAGCCTACATCAGACGCAGGCCGACCTCCTTGAGCTGGGCCATGGAGACCTCGCTCGGCGCCGCGGACATGAGGTCGGAGCCGGAGCTCGTCTTGGGGAACGCCATGACGTCGCGGATGGAGTCCGCGCCGGCGAGCAGCATGCACACGCGGTCGAGACCGAGCGCGAAGCCGCCCATCGGGGGCGCGCCGAACTCGAGCGCGTCCATGAGGAAGCCGAACTGCGCGCGGGCGCGCTCCTCGGTGAAGCCCATGAACTCGAGCATCTTGAGCTGCAGCGCGGAATCGTGGATGCGCATGCCGCCGCCGCCCGCCTCGAAGCCGTCCATGACGAAGTCGTAGGTGCAGCTGCCCATGGCGAGCGGGTCGGTCTCCAGCAGGTCGAGCTCGTCGACGTGCGGCAGGGTGAACGGCTGGTGCTCGGCCTCGTAGCGCTTGGCCTCGTCATCCCAGTGGAACAGCGGGAAGTCCACGACCCACAGGAAGTCGTGGCCCTCGCGCGGCACGTCGAGGGCGTCGGCCATGTGGCAGCGCATGCCGCCCAGGATCTCGTCGGAGGCCAGGCGCGGGCCGGCGGCGAACATCACCAGGTCGCCCGGCTCGACGTCGCAGCGGCGGCGCAGCTCGGCCATCTCCTCGTCGGAGAAGAACTTGACGATGGGGCTGTTGATGGAGCCGTCCTCGCGGAACGCGATCCACGCCAGGCCCTTGGCGCCGAAGGTCTCGGCCACCTTGGCGAGCTTGTCGATCTGGGCGCGCGGCCAGGCGCCGGCGCCCTTGGCGTTGATCGCCTTGACGACCTCGCCCTCGGTGTTGGCGGCGCTCGAGAAGACCTTGAACTTGGACCCCGCGAACACGTCGGTGAGGTCGACGAGCGTCATGCCGTAGCGGGTATCGGGCTTGTCGGTGCCGTAGGTGTCCACGGCGTCCCAGTAGGATAGGCGGCGCAGCGGCGTGGGCATCTCGACCCCCACCTGGGCGAACGCGGCGGACAGCACGTCCTCGAGCGCGCCCATCACGTCGTCCTGCTCGACGAAGCTCATCTCGATGTCCACCTGCGTGAACTCGGGCTGGCGGTCGGCGCGCAGGTCCTCGTCGCGGAAGCACTTGGCGACCTGGTAGTAGCGCTCGACGCCGCCCACCATGAGCAGCTGCTTCAGCAGCTGCGGGGACTGCGGCAGGGCGTAGAAGCTGCCCGGCTGCAGGCGGGAGGGGACGATGAAATCGCGCGCGCCCTCGGGCGTGGACTTGAACAGCGCCGGGGTCTCGACCTCCATGAAGGCGCGGTCGTGCAGCGCGGTGCGGATGGCGAAGGTGAAGTCGGAGCGCAGCTTCATGTTGGCCATCATCTCGGGACGGCGCAGGTCGAGGTAGCGGTAGCGCAGGCGCGTGTCCTCGGAGGTCTCGATACCGTCCTCGATCTGGAACGGCGGGGTCTTGGAGCGCCCGAGCACCTCGACCCGGTCGGTCAGGACCTCGATCTCGCCGGTCGGCAGCTTGGGGTTCACGGTGTCGGCGTCGCGGGCGATGACGGTGCCGTGCACGAGGATCGGCCACTCCGGGCGCATGGTCTCGGCGGTGTGGAACGCCTCGCCGGCCGCGTGCTCGGGGTCGAAGGTGCACTGCGTGATGCCCTCGCGGTCGCGCAGGTCGCAGAAGATCAGCCCGCCGTGGTCGCGGCGGCGGCTGACCCAACCGGTGAGCGTGACCTCCTCGCCGATGTGCTCGGCGCGCAGCTCACCGCAGGTGCGGGTATGCATGGAATGAATGTCGGCGGGGTTTTGCGTGTGGTCGTGTGCCACGGAAATCCTCCTTTTTGATCTGTGTCGCCCCGTGCCGGTACGGGCGACGTCGTACAGATTCCCGAGCGTGCGTAGACAGCGCATCACGGGTTTTGCCGCAATACCCCTATAGGGAGCGCGGCTGCATTAGCATACCGGAAATGCCGTGCGGCGCCACGAAAAAGCACGGGTTCTTGCGACTCTTAACAAAGGGGAAGCATTGCCCCGCGCCGGCAGCGACACGCGGCGCAGGCGGGTCTCTCCTTCCCCCGAGACTGCATACAGGTATGCGCAGACGAAGACCCGCATTATTTCTGGCAACAAAACCATAGATAATCAAGAATGAATCACCCCGCGTGCGGACGCGGACGCGGGCGCGGGTGCGCCAAACCGTGCACATGCGTAAGCTCTGACCTGCAAGTTTCGCCGTGCATCCCGTCAAAAGAACACCCCGGACGACGCTCCCGGCAAAACGAACATCTATCAAAAACTGAATCATATCCGCCCATTATCGTATTGGAATGTATATTTCTATTCTGTTGCATGCATATTTACGCTTGCACATGCACATCAGCAAGTATTAGGATGTGCCACATTCGCAACGAAGCACCCTGTGGAAGGAGCTCTTTTATGAATATCACCCGTAGGCAGTTCGTCCCCCTGGCGGCCGGTGCCGCCGCTGCCATGTTCGGCCTTGCTGGTTGCGGCAGCGAGCCCGCGACCACGGGCAGCGCCCCCGCCGATAACGCCGGCTCCGCCGAGGCCACGTCCGACGGCGAGCTCACCCTGCTGACCGCCGGCACGCTCACGTTTGCCACCTCGCCCGACTACCCGCCGTTCGAGAACCTCGTCGACGGTGAGTACGTCGGCCTCGACATGGATCTTGGCCGCGCGATCGCCGACTACCTCGGCCTCGAGTGCGAGTACACCAACATCGACTTCGACGGCATCGTCCCGGCGATCGTCGCGGGCGGCCAGGCCGACGCCGGCCTGTCGGGCATCTCCATCACCCCGGAGCGCGAGGACCAGGTCGATTTCTCCGAGCCCTACTATATCGACAACCAGGCCGTCGCCGTCATGAGCGACAACACCGCCATCACCGAGGACAACGCCACCGAGGCCTTGAACTCCGAGAACGTGACCATCGCCGTCCAGAGCGGCTCCACCGGCGCCGACCACGCCGCCGAGTTCTTCCCCAACGCCGAGCAGCTGCCGTTCCCTAACTTCACCGACGCCTTCGCCGCCGTCCAGGCCGGCCAGGCCGACGCGGTGTGCGGCAACAGCGCCGTCGTCGAGCAGATGCTCGCCGGCGCCTACTCGGACGAGCACGTCGTCTACTCCTCCGCCACCGGCGAGGAGTACGCCATCGCGGTCTCCAAGGACAACCCCGACCTGCTCGCCGCCATCAACGAAGCGATCGCGGCGCTCCAGGAGGACGGCACCATCGATGAGCTTATCGCTGCCAACATGGGCTAAGCATCTCGCCGAACCCGTCTCATAACCGACTGTACGCATTCGCGACCCCTCCGCTCGCTGGAGGGGCCGCGATTCCCGTTTGAAAAGCGAGGCAAAACCGTGGACACTCCGCGACTATCCCTCCATCGCCTGTTGAGCGCGCTTACGGCGTGCCTGCTCGTCTGCATCTGCGCGCTGGCCATCGCCACGCCGGCATCCGCTATGGAGGCGGTGCGCTGCACCGGCCGTCCCAACTCCGAGGACGATCCCACCGTCATCATGGGCGCCACGCAGTCGCGCATCACCTTCGAGGCGTCCATCGCCGAGGGCGAGGGCGTGACGCAGCTCACCCTGCACATCCCCGACGGGACCGAGTTCAACACCGAGGATTTGGCGGTCACGCTGCTCACCGGGGACGACCTCATGACGCGCAACGAGGTCGCCTACACCGAGACGGTCGACGGCCAGAACCTCACGCTCGCCTTCGACGAGCCGATCGTGCAGGCGGGCCACTTAAACGTCATCGTCTACGACGTGTACTTCCCCACTGCCGGCGGCGACATGCAGGTCGAGGCCACCTACTCCACCGCGGACGACACGAAGGACGCCGCCATCGCCGACATCCCCGTCATCCCGGTCCAGGGCATCTCGACCACCGAGGCGATCTCGCAATGGCTTGAGGGGCAGGCATGGGTCCAGGCGTGGAACTCCAACCGCTTCCTGCGCCTGTTCTTTGACCCAACGCTGCTCGTGACGAGCTTCCCGGTGGTTCTGTCGGGCTTCTTCATGTCCATCGCGATCGTCGCCGTGTCGTTCCCGCTCGCCATCCCCTTCGCGCTCGTCTTGGCGTTCATGCGCCTCTCCAAGTTCCCGGTGTGGCGCGGCATCGCCACGGTCTACGTGAACCTCGTGCGCGGAACGCCGCTGTTCCTGCAGATCTATGTCGCGTTTTTCGGTCTGCCTATGGCGGGCATCAACATTCCCAACTTCCCGCTCGGCGTCATCGTCATGATGCTCAACTCGAGCGCCTACATGTGCGAGATCTTCCGCGCGGGCATCCTGTCCATCAACAAGGGCCAGTCCGAGGCGGCGCGCTCGCTGGGCATGAACCGCCTGCAGACGATGCTCTATGTTGTGCTCCCGCAGATGTTCCGCATCGTGATCCCCAACCTCACCAACGAGTTCATCACACTGTACAAGGACACGTCGCTGCTCGCCGCGGTGGGCATCATGGAGCTCGTCATGTACGCGCGCACCATCGTGGCGTCCACCGGCTCCATCACCCCCTACATCGTGGCTGCCGTGTTCTACCTCGTGATCACCCTGCCGCTCTCCCGCGTCACCCGCTATCTGGAGGAGCGCACGCGCCGCGGCCACGCGCACAAGCGCAAGAGCGCCTCGGAATCCGAACCGACCAAGGAGGCGCAGCATGCCTGATATGGAAAACGCGGTCGCGGCGATCGCTGGCGCCAAGCCGTCCGATAGCGATCCCATCATTCGCATCGTCGACCTGCATAAGAGCTTTGGCGACGTCGATGTCCTACGCGGCATCTCGCTCGACATTCGCCGCGGCGAGGTGGTTGTCGTGCTCGGCCCGTCCGGATCGGGCAAGTCGACCATGCTGTGCTGCCTGAACCGCCTCGAGGAGCCCACGAGCGGCCAGATCATCTTCGAGGGCGAGGACATCACCGCGCCCAAGGTGAATGTCAACAAGGTGCGCGAGCGCATGGGCATGGTGTTCCAGCAGTTCAACCTGTTCCCGCACCTCGACGCCCTGCACAACGTCATGCTCGCCCAGACCAAGGTGCTCAACCGCTCCGACGACGAGGCAAAGCGCATCGCGGCCGAGCAGCTCGCGCGCGTGGGCCTTGCCGAACGCGCCGATTACTATCCCGATGAGCTGTCCGGTGGCCAGCAGCAGCGCGTCGCCATCGCGCGCGCCCTGGCCATGGACCCGCATGTCATGCTGTTCGACGAGGCGACGAGCGCGCTCGACCCCGAGCTGGTGCGCGGCGTCCTCGACGTCATGCGCGAGCTCGCGCGCGGCGGCATGACCATGGTCGTGGTCACGCACGAGATGGGTTTCGCGCGCGACGTGGCGGACCGCGTCATCTTCATGGACGGCGGCGTCATCGTGGAACAGGGCACGCCCGACGAGGTGTTCAACCACCCCAAGAGCGAGCGCACCCGCGCCTTTTTGGGCGAGGTTTCGCTCAAGTAGCCACGATTCCCGCGACTCCGAATGCACCGAGGGCCGGGCGGCGGATAGGCCGTCCGGCCCTCGTGTTATGTCGGGACGCAAGGGCAGGCGGCGGGAAAGACGCGGCAAGATGTGCTCCGCTCGCGCAAGAGGTGCGCCTCACGGCCCCCGGGCGCGTGCGCGCCCCCATTCGATGCGCCGCTCATGCATGAAATACACCCTGCGCGGCATCTTGGACTTCTGGACTCAAAACTACATGCATAGCCCTAGGGCGCGATTTTTAGGTGCCCCTTCGTACATGAGGAAATACCCACCGATAAAGCCCCAGTTGAGTCCTGCGGCTTTATCAGCGGGTATTTCCCTAGCTACAAGATGGCACCGAAAAACTGCGCCCCAGAAAATACTATTCGCCTGGCAGCATTTTCTCGAGCGAATTATGATTCATGGGCACCCCAAACGACCGACGACAATATGCACGTCCGCTTCAAGTCACTCATCAGCCGGTGTTCTGAAGGCCGGCGGAAACACCCGTGACGGTCGCAAGGATCAGGCTCAGGTACTTGGCGCGCGCCTCCTCGGACAGCCCATCGCCCTCGTCGCGCACGATGCGCAGGGCGCGCACCTGCGCGAGCGACAGCACGTCCACGTACGGATCGCGCACGCGCACGGCGCGGCCGAGCACGCGCCGGTGCTCGAGCGGCCATTCGTCACCCACGATGGCAAGCACCCAGCGGCGCGTGAGCTGCATCTCGTCATACACCGCATGCGCCAGGTCGGAACGGTCGCCCAGCGCCAGGTACATCTTGGCGATACGCGTATCGGTCTTGGCGATGGACATCTCCACGTTGTCGATGAACGTCGAGAACAGCGGCCACTCGCGATAGGCGCTTCGCAGCGTTTCCACGTCGCCAAACGCCTCACAGGCGCTGCCCAGGCCGTACCATGCAGCCAGGTTGATGCGCGCCTGGCTCCAGCTGAACACCCAGGGAATGGTACGCAGATCGTCAAGTGACTGCGCGCCGAGGCCGCGCTTTGCCGGACGCGAGCCGATGGGCAGAAGGCCCACTTCGGCCAGAGGCGTCACCACCGAGAACCACGGGGCAAAGTCGGGCGTGCCCAGCAGCGCAAGGTAGCGCTCGTGCGACACGCGGTCGAGCTCGCGCGCCATGTCAAGGTAGCGCTCGGTCATCTCGGTGTTGGCCCGCTCCACCGACGGCGCGGAATTGAGCAGCGTCGCCGCCGCAACGTTCTCCACGTGGCGCTGGGCGAGCACCGGATTGCCGTAGCGCGCGAAGATGACCTCGCCTTGCTCGGTCACCTTGAAGAAGCAACGCACCGAGCCCGCCGGCTGGGCGAGCACCGCACGGTTGGCCGGTCCGCCGCCGCGACCTACCGCACCGCCGCGGCCGTGCATGAGCACGAGGTCGATATCGTGCTTCTCCGCCCATGCGGCAATGCGCTTCTGCGCAAAGTGCAGGGCGAGCGTGGCGGTCGTGGGGCCGGCGTCCTTGGCCGAATCCGAGTAGCCGAGCATGACCTCCATCCTGCGCCCCGTCTGCGCCAGGCGGGCCTGGACCGCCGGCAGCTCGAGCATGTCATCGAGCACATCGACACAGTGCTCGAGGTCCTCCAGCTGCTCAAACAGCGGGATGACATCGAGTGCCGGCACGTCCGACGCGTGCGCGAACGCCAGGTTCGCGAGCTCGTAGACGTCGGCCACGTTCTGCGCGGACTTGGTAAACGAGATGATGTAGCGGTGCGCCATCTTGGGCGCATAGCGCTTCTGGATTGAGCTGATCGCGCGGAAGGTGTCGAGCACCTCGCGCGTCATGGGCGCCAGGTCGCCGTGGATACCGTGCTCGCGGATGTCCGCAAGCGCGCGGGTGTGCACGAGCGAATGCTGGCGAAACTCCATCTCGACCATATGGAAGCCGAAGGACTCGACCTGCCAGATCAGCGTCTGGACCGGCCCGTACGCCGCGCGCTCGGCACCCGCCGCCGCAAGCGAGCGCTGCACGACGCGCAGGTCGTCCAGCAACTCGTCAGCCGAGGCGTACAGCACGTCCGCGTCGCGCGCGACCGTTCCGTCCAAGCGGTCCGCCATGACAAGCATGACGGCGCGGTGCGGCTCGGACTCCGATATGTCCTTCGCGCGGCTCGTGATGATCTCGCTCATCTCGACCTGATGGTTCCAGAGATTGAGCAGCTCGTCGGACGGTTTGGCGTACCCCGCCTCGAGCGTGAGGTTGCGCCCGACGCGCCGGCACTTGTCCGCGAGCTTGGCGACCATGTGCTTGTAGAACTTCGCGGCAACCTGACGGCTCACCTTGGCGGTAACGTTGGGGTTGCCGTCGCGATCCGACCCAATCCAGCTTCCCGGATGGAAAAACGCCGGGCATACCGGCGGCACGACGCCCGCGCCCTCGCCGAGCACCCAGTCGTCAAAGCGACGGTAGATGCGCGGCACGGTGTCGAACAGCGTATGGTCGAAGATGTCGATGATCGTGTCGGCTTCCTCGACGGGCGTCGGCTTTTTGATGGCCACCGGCGAGGTGCGCACGAGAGCATCGATCTCCTGCAGCATATGGCGCTCGTTCTCCACGAGGTCCGACCCGCCGAGTCGCGGGCGCTCGGCAAGCAGCTTGCCGATACGGCGAATCTTGCCCTCCACGGCGCGGCGGCGCGCCTCGGTGGGATGCGCGGTAAACACCGGATGGAACTCGAGCTTGCCCAGCAGCTGCGTCGCACGGTCAACGCCGACCTCGTCGATCAGCTGTTTGAAGGCGACCGTCAGCTCGTTGGACGGGTCCACGTCCGATTCGATGGACACCAGGCGCTCTCGGTCGTGCAGCGTCTCGACACGGTAGTTTTCCTCGCACAGGTTGGCAAGGTGAAAAAACGACGTGAACGCGCGCACGAGCGTCTCGAGCGTCTGGATGGGAAGCTCGTCGACCAGCTCCACGGCGGCGCGAAAGGCGCTGTTGCTGCTGTCGGTGGCGTAGGGCACGCCCTGCTCGTCAACCCGCTCGTTTGCCGCAGCGGTGCCCGGATTGCCCTCGTTGGCGTGGATAGCATGGCGCAGCAGCACGTCAAACAGATCGCAGACCGCGGGATCGTACTCCTTCAGCACACGGCGCTCGAGGCGCAAGATCAGCGCGAGGTTCGCCCGCAGGCTTTCCGGGATCTCGATCTCGGCGAGCGGGCCTGCGGTCATCGCCGTTGCCGTCGCCTCAAGCTCTGCCTTCAGGGATGCACGATCGGTCGATGACTGCTCGCTTTCTTCCGACATCCGCATACCTCCCCCTCCTCCTGCAAAAGAAGAAACCACCCACCGATGATTCCTGCCTTCTGAAAGAAAGAACACGATAAGAACACTTGGTCAGTATACGGAAGTCGGACGCGCCGACAACGAGTTTCACAGAGTCCACGCTTTAGCAGACTAAATTGAATTGGAGCGACCGCATCCCTCTTATCTGCAACCCTGGCTCCACTTAGGGATGCGACACCAACTCCCGCCAAAAACGACCGCACCCGAAACAATCGGATGCGGTCGCACATCACACGGAAGAACGGCACCGTTCAGGCGCGATCCTTATAGCCGGTTAGTTCATACGACGGCGCATGATCCAGACGCCGGCACCCAGGCAAGCGGCGCTTGCCGTCGCAACGGCCGCCACGGCAGCAAACGAGCTGTCGCCGGTCTTCGGCAGATCGCCGGTCGGCTTCTTGGTGCCAGTCGGCTTCTTGGTGTCGTCGGGACGCTGCGTGGGCTTGTCGGTCGGATCGTCCGTCGGATCATCGGAAGGATCGGTGCTCGGGTCGGAGGGGTCCGTACCCGGGTCGGTCGCCGGCTCCTCGATCGTGATGATCGCGGGGTCCGAAAGAGTCGTCAGGCCCGCCGCATTGGTGACCTCAACGACATACGTCTTGGCGCCGACCGTATCGGTGTCGACGGCGAGCTGAGGGCTCGTCGCGCCATCGATCGCGGTAAAGGAGGACAGGTCGTCAACGGACTCGATAGCGCCATCGGCGACGTACCACTGATACGTCAGGGCATCGGAGTCATAGGCCGCCTCGGCGGTGACGGTGAGGTCGTCTGCGGTTGCTCCCTGCTCATACGTCGCGGAAGCGGGCTGGGCGGTGATCGTCGGCGCGGACAGCGCGTCGGCATACACGAACGGCTCGACCATGGCGTCGGCATCGGCGTCGTAGTCGCTCGGGACGAAGGGCTCGGTCGTGTCGCCGGCAGCAACGTAGTCGCGGATCTCGTCGAGCAGTGTATCGGCCTTCGCATACAGCTGCTCGGTCACAGCCTGGAACGCCTCGTTGGCCAGCGCGGTACGCTGGTCACCTGCGGGCAGCTGCTGCATCGCGGCATCGATCTGCTCCTGCTGATCGATGATGGACTCCTGCAGGACGTCCAGGTAGGCGCGCACGCCCTCCGCAACGGTGCCGCGGTTGGCGTCGGACAGCGTGTTGATGTCCATGAAGACGAAATTGAGCACGGTGCCGTCGTAGTCGGTCATACCGTCGGTTTCGGTGTGGGACACGTCGAGCGTCTTGGAATCCGGATAGTAGGCGCTATCGACCTTGGTGAGCAGGGCACCGTACACCGGCAGGAACACGTTGAACTCCGCCGGGGAGGTGGCGATCCATTCGATCGTGGCGATATCGGAGGAGAGGCCCTCGCGAATCTGGAACATATGCGTCTCGGTGGTGCGCTGGCTGCCGATGGCCGTGACGCCGGAGATGTTCGCGTTCACCGCGGGGCTGTCCGACTGCTCGCCGCGCGCGGCATACGAGCGCAGCGCCGTCATCAAGCTGATCGGCTCGGCAGAATCGCCGGGCTTGAACATGAGCTGCGGGTCGGCAATGCTCTTGACCCTGTCGTCTGCAACCGTATAGTCGGTGCCTTCGGCCATGTCCACGCCGAAGTACAGGCGGCCCTGCACGTAGCGCGGATTCGCCGTGCCGGACTCGCCGTAGCTCTTGGCCACGTTCATCGTGCCGTCGTCGTAGGTCGTGCAGGTGCCGGCCTCCCGGGCGACCTCGACCAGGCGCTCCGAGTGCAGGCACACGGACTCGTCGTCAAGGTCGACCTTGAACTGCAGGCTACCCATGTTGGGATTGCTGGAAAGCACGTCGTCCGGCATAACGATGGCGCACCACTGCGTACCGGAGAGCTGCATGAACACCCAGGTCTCGGCGCTGTCGGCGATGATGATCTGGTTCGCATGGTCCGAGCCGTACCTGTCGACAATCGAACCCAGCAGCTCGACGCCGTCGCGTGCGGACTCGGCCTGACCGAGCACCACGTCGGCGATGTTGAACTCGCCGATGCCCTCGCCACTGTACGGATCGACCACAAGAACAGCGTCGTTGGTATAGGTTGTTTCCGTTGAGGAGAGGGACACGCCGTTTTCGTTTGTGCCCGCCTCGGAATACGGAGCGGGGGTTCCGGTACCGTCCCACTCAGCCGTAGCGTCGCGCACATAGGTGTAGCGATAGGTCGTGCCCTCGAAGGTGTAGTTGAAAGCCGACTCCTCGGAGATATACGTCGGATTCGTCATGGGCTCCTGAACACCGAAGCACTTCGCATAGCGCGTGCCGAAATCCTCGGAACGGCCGACGTGGGTGTCACCTGTCGCCGTCAGGTCGCTGCCCATGTAGATCTGGGTGCAGGCGAGTGCGTCAAGAGGCATCGCCGTCAGCAGTGCTGCAGCGAGCATCCCCCCCCCCTGCTACCTTTTGCAACAATCGCCGTACTCTCACATGCGCTCCTTTCCACGCGCCCCGCGGGGCACCCGTTCTTGCCAGCGGTGCAAGCAGGCGCCGTGCATCAGCCAACCATGCAGCGCTCAATATGCGATTCTAGAACTCGTTCGCAGGTGTTTATGCAGACGGTCGGGGTGCGGTATATAAATGGCGCCCTGAAGGTTGCGATGCCACGAGACGGTAAAATGCGAATAAAAAGCAGGTCAACGCTTTAGTCTGATGACTCGCGAAAGCGACTGGCGGATTGTATGCAATATCGCCCATTCAGTTCAGCGCCTATTTATTTTCATTTTGAAGAGCAGCTCATTCATTTTATCCAAGCCATTCGGCTCGGATAAAGCCCGCGAACGCACCCACCGCGCATCGCAAAAAGCAGCGGCCCGCATCACCAGATACGGGCCGTCGAACGGTCTATGCACAACGAAGCCACCCTTGGGCATCGGGCTTACGAGAGCAGGCGGCGCACCGCCTCGACGATCGCGCTGCGGTCGACAAGCTCCTCGTCGTGGCTCACCATGTCGCGGACTTTGACCTTGCCGGCCGCGAGCTCGTCGCCGCCGATGACGGCGATGAGCGCCGCGCCCAGCTTGTCGGCCTGCTTGAACTGGCTCTTCAGCGAGCGCCCCTGGTAATCGGCCTCGGTGCGCAGGCCGGCCGCGCGCAGCTCCGCGCACAGCGCGAAGACCTCCCCGCGCAGCTCCGCCCCCGCGTTGGCGACGTAGATGCACGACGGCGCGTCCGACGCCGGGTCGACGCCGAACGCCTCGAGCGCGAGCATGGCGCGCTCGAAGCCCACCGCGAAGCCGACGCCGGGGGTGGGCTTGCCGCCCTCGAGCTCGACCAGCCCGTCGTAGCGCCCGCCGCCGCCGATCGAGCCCACGCCGGCGCCCGGGGCCTCGACCTCGAACACCGTGCGGGTGTAGTAGTCCAGGCCGCGCACGAGGGTGGGGTCCTCGACGTACGCGATCCCCGCCGCGTCGAGGTAGCGCTTGACCTGCTCGTAGTGGTCGCGGCACTCGTCGCACAGGTTGTCCCGCATGAGCGGGGCGCCCTGCATGACCTCGTGGCAGCGCTCGTTCTTGCAGTCGAAGGCGCGCAGCGGGTTGATCTCGGCGCGCTCGCGGCACTCGTCGCACATCTCGTCGGCATGGTCGAGGATGAACGAGCGCACGGCGTCGCGGTAGGCGGGCCGGCACGCCGGGTCGCCCATCGAGTTGATGAGCAGACGCAGGCGGGACAGGTCGAAGCCCAGGCGGCGGTAGAACTCCATGAGCATGATGATGCACTCGGCGTCGGCGGCCGGGTCGGGCGCGCCGAGCCACTCGATGCCCACCTGGTGGAACTGGCGCAGACGGCCCTTCTGCGGGCGCTCGCCGCGGAACATCGCCTCGGCGTAGTACGCCTTGAACGGGGTGGCTCCCTGCGGGACCAGGTTGTTCTCCACCACCGCGCGCACCACGCCGGCCGTGCCCTCGGGGCGCAGGGCGAGCCGCTGCTTGGCCTTGAGCTTGGCGTCGGTCCCGTCCTCGAGCACGCGGGCGAAGTTCGCACCCGAGAACACGCGGAACATCTCCTTGCGCACCACGTCGGTCGAGGTGCCGATGCCGTGGACGAAGACGTCGAGCTGCTCGATGGCCGGCGTCTCGATCGCGTCGAAGCCGTACGGCTCGAACACCTCGGCGGCCACGCGCTGCATGCGCTGCCACGCGCGCATGTCGCGCCCGATGAGGTCGCGGGTTCCCTCGGCTTTCTGTGCTTGCATATCGTCTCCTGTCAGGCGGCGCCCGCGCGCGGCGCGCGACGGCGCAGGCCGGTCGTTTGTCGGGCACCCATTATAGACGCGAAGCCGCGGCGGCGCGTCCGACAAGGAAGGGTTCGCTGGGGACGGGTTCGTTTCAACCCATGGGTTCGTTGGGGACGGGTTCGCTTCAACCCCCCACCTGTTTCATCCCCATCCCCGGGCGCGACGGCGGACGCCGCGCGGACCGCGCGCTATCATGGGGCCGCACCGCACGAACCGAACCGATTGGGACGACCATGCACCAGTTCCGCAACGACTACTCCGAGGGCGCCGCGCCCGAGATCCTCGACGCCCTCGTCCGCACCAACGGGGAGCAGACCGTCGGCTACGGCGGCGACCCCCACTGCGCCCGCGCGGCCGGCCTCATCCGCGCCGAGATCGGCCAGGGCGATGCCGACGTGCGGTTCGTCCCCGGCGGCACGGCCGCCAACATCCTCGCCGTCTCCGCGCTGACCGAGGAGTTCGAGGGCCCCATCCTCGCCGCCGACGCGCACCCCACCATCCACGAGACAGGCGCCATCGAAGGCTGCGGGCGCCGCCTGCTCGCGACCGACGACCCGCTCGGGCTGCTCACCCCGGATGCCGCCGAGCGCGCGTGGGCGACCGTCACGGCGAACGGCAGCCACAGCACGCGCCCCGGCATGGTCTACATCTCCGATACCACCGAGCTCGGGCACGTCTGGACGCGCGGGGAGTTCGACGCGATCTGCGACTGGGCGCACGGGCACGGCCTCGCCGTGTACGTGGACGGGGCGCGCATCGCGAGCGCCATGACGGCGGACGGCGCCGACCTCGACATCCGCCACCTCGCCGAGCGGGCGGACGCCTTCACCTTGGGCGGGACCAAGAACGGCATGCTGTTCGGCGAGGCCCTCGTGGTGAGCCCCCGCACCGAGCGGGGGCGGCGCGCCATCGACCGCCTGCCCTACCTCACCAAGCGCGCCGGGGCGCTCATGGCCAAGGGACGTCTCATGGGCGTCATGTACGAGGCCGCCTTCGACCCCGCCAACGCCGACGGGTGCGGCACCCTGCCCTACTGGCGCTACGCCGCCCGCGCGAACGCGGCCTCCGTCCGGCTCGCGCGCGGTCTCGCGGCCGCCGGCTTCGAACCGTTGCTGCAGACCGCCGGCAACCAGCAGTTCTTCTGGGTCGATGCCGAGCAGGGCGCGCACCTCGCCGAGCATCTGGGCGCGGAGCTGATGGAAGCCCGCGATCCCGCGGGCGCAGGGCGCGTGCTCGCGCGCCTCGTCACCAGCTGGGCCGCGACGGACGCCAACGTCGACGAGGCGATCGCCTTCGCGCGCACGCTCGCCTCGTAACCGGCGCCGGGGGCCGTCCCGCCCGTCCGCCCGGCGCCTCCGCGGGGCCCCACGACACGGGGCCGTCCGAGCTGTCGTGCTGACAGCGGGAGCCGTCCCGCCTGTCGCGCCCCCACCTGTCGCGATCCGCCGCGCCCGGCCCGCCGGGACCCGCGGGCCGCCGGCCTTATCGGCGGCGCAGCGCCCTGCGCAGGAAGCCGAAGTGCGTCTCCGAGAGCACGATCGAGCAGAAGATGAACGCGAACCCCGCCACGAGGCGCAGGGTCAGCTGCTCGCCGCCGAGCAGCACCGAGAACAGCACCCCGAAGGGGGACTCGAGCGACAGCAGCAGCGACCCGGTCGACGAGGGGACGTGCGCGAGCCCGATGTTCTGCATGAACAGGCCCACGCAGGTGCACCCCAGCGTGAGGAAGGCCAGCACGCCGACGATCTGCGGCGTGAAGTCGCCCGGGGCGGGCAGGGGCTCGGTGGCGAGCGACAGCGCCGCGGACAGCGCCCCCACCCCGAGGAACATCCAGAACGTGAGCACGTTGACGTCCATGTCGCGCCCGAACTTGGCCGCCGCGGCGATCTGGAGGGCGAAGAACACCGCGCCGCCGAGGGTGAGCAGGTCGCCGAAGCTCATGCTGAAGCTGTCGAGCGCAACCAGCCCGATACCCGCCAGGCACATGAACGCCGCCCCCACGTTGTAGCGCGTGAGGCGCTCCCCGCTCGCGAGATAGCTGATGAAGGGGACGAGCACGCAGTAGGTGCCGGTGAGGAAGGCGTTCTTGCCGGCGGTGGTGTAGCCCAGCCCGACGGTCTGCAGGGTGTAGGCGCCCCACATGAGCACGCCCATCGTGAGCCCCGCGAAGAGGTAGCGCGCGTTCAGGTGCGCGAGCACGCGCCGCCGGAACAGGGCGAGCATGATGAGGGTGGACGAGCCGAACCGGCACATGAGAAGGAACGACGGCGGTATCGAGTCGAGCGCGTCCTTCACCACGAAGAACGAGAAGCCCCACATGAGCGCCATCGAGGCGAGGACGGCCTTCCAGAACAGCGGCGAGCGGGCCCCGGCGCCGCGCAGCTCGCCCGGACCGCGGTCCTCGGGCGGAACCGGGGCGTCGGACCCCCAGCCCTGCTCGGGCGCCCCCGGGGCGGCGGGCTCCTCCTCCGGCGCCCGGCGCCTCCCCTGCCCGGACCGGCGTCCGGCGGCAGCGAGCGGGCCCTCCCCGCAGGAAGGGCCCGCACCCTTGAAATCGATGTCATGTCGTGCAGCGGTCTCCATAGCGCAAGAATGTAGCACGCGCCGCCGGCATCCGTCCATCGGTCGCGAGGCCACGTTTCGCCGCGGTTACGCGGCCCGGGCCCCGCGGTCCCCCGTCTACCTCACCTGCGCCACGTGCACCACGTTCGTCGACGTCACGCCGTCGGAGAACGTGATCGAGGTGTCCGGGTCGCCCACGGTGAGCACCGCTACGTCGCCCACGCGCACCACGCCGCGCCGCTTGGCGACCTCGAGCGCCGTCCGGACGACGTAGCGCTTGTCGCCGATCTCCCCCTCGGTCACCGGGTCGACGCCCCAGTAGATCGTCATCTTACGCGTCGCCGCGTCATGCGGCGTGACGGCGAGGACCGGCAGCATCGGGCGGAAGTTCGACACCAGGCGCGCCGAGCGGCCGGACTCGGTGGGGATGATGATGGCGCGGGCCTTCACGTTGAACGCCGTGCTCACGGCCGCGAGGCCGATAGCGCTGTTGATCGCGCGGATGCCCTTCTCGCTCGTATGGATGTCGAGGCGGTTGTGGTCGGGCATGGTCGCCTCGGCGATCATGGCGATGTTCGCCATCATCTTCACCGCCTCGAGCGGGTACCCGCCCGCCGCCGTCTCACCCGACAGCATCGTGGCGTCGGTCCCGTCGTTGATCGCGTTGGCGACGTCGGTGACCTCGGCGCGCGTCGGGCGCGGGTTGCGGATCATGGAGTCGAGCATCTGCGTGGCCGTGATGACCGGCTTGTACGCCTTGTTGCACTTCTGGATGATCTCCTTCTGGATGGTGGGGCAGACCTCGGGGGCGACCTCGACGCCCAGGTCGCCGCGGGCGACCATGATGCCGTCGGCCTCCTTCAGGATGTCGTCGAAGTGGTAGACCGCCAGCGCGCACTCGATCTTGGGGAAGATGTCCACGTTGGCGCCGCCGTGCTCCGCGCACAGGCGCCTGATCTCCCGCACGCCCTCGGCGTCGCGGATGAACGACGCGGCGATGAAATCGATGCCCTCCTCCAGGCCGAACAGGATGTCCTTGCGGTCCTGCTCGGTGATGGTGGGCAGGGACAACTTGGCGTTCGGGACGTTCACGCCCTTGCGCTCGCCCAGCTCGCCGCCGTTGTCGACCCGGCAGACCATGTCCTGCCCGTCGATGCTTTTCACCGTGAGGCCGATGAGGCCGTCGTCGATCAGGATGGTGCCGCCCGTATGGACCTCGCGCGGGAGCTCCAGGTGGTCGAGGTAGAAATGCTCGGCTGTGCCCAGCAGGTCCTCGGAGGTGGGCGCGGCGGTGACGGTCACCGTGGAGCCGGCCGTGAGCGTCACCTTCGCATGGCCCTCGAGCAGGCCGGTGCGGATCTCGGGGCCCTTGGTGTCGAGCAGGATGCCCACGGGCACGCCGAGCTCGCGCGAGATGCGCTTCACGCGCTCCATGCGCTCGTGCTGCTCCGCATGGCTGCCGTGGGAGAAGTTGAACCGGGCGACGTTCATGCCGGCGCGGATCATCTCGCGCAGGATGTCGTCATCATCGCAGGCAGGACCCATGGTGCATACGATCTTGGTGCGTTTGTTCATACGGGGTACCTCCGTCTCTCGGCGCTCGATGCGCCCGCGCGCATCTGACAGGACAGCGCCGATGAGGCGGATACGGCCGTCGGCCCCGGCTCCACTCGGCGCACGAGGAGTCGGGTGCCGGCCCCGGTGCCGCCATGGCCGTGACGGGCGGGCGGGTACCGGGCGGGCGCCGGACCGGGTCGCGGGACACCCGGGGGGTGCGGCGCACCGTATCTAGATTATCGCACGCACGAGGGGCCCATCCCGTCGCGCGCGCGGGCGGATTGGAATGTCTGGTAAGCGTAACAGCAGCTCAGAGCTATCAAGCATGACGAAATAGTACCTACCGCCACGCGATGCATGACCGAGGGGACATCCTCGCCCGCGGCGGCGGGACGGCCCCGCGCGCCGCGGGGCCTCCGCGTAGGCGGCTGCCGGCGGGGCGGCCTATCCCGCCGACGCCACCGGCGGGACTCCCCCCGGAAGGACGCCCCTCCCCGCCGGGGAAACGCCGCGGCCGACGGCCGCGCTCCCGCGCATGGCCGTCGGCCGCGAGCCGTTCGGATATGGTCGGGCGCGCCCTCCGGACGGGCGCGCCTGCAGGAACCGCTAGGCGCGGCCCACGGAGCCGAGGTTCTCCATGCGGACCTTGACGATCTTGGTGATCTCGGCCATGCCCGCCTGGCCCGGCTTCTTGGGATCGAAGCAGGCGGGGTTCTCGGCCATGTAGGCCATGAAGCCCTTCGTGAAGGCCTGACGCAGCTCGGTGGCGTAGTTGACCTTGCAGATGCCGTTCTTCACGGCCTCGGCGACCTGCTCGTCGGGCACGCCGGAGGTGCCGTGCAGCACGAGCGGCACGTCCACGGCGGCGCGGATCGCCTTCACGACGTCCTGCTCGATGTGGGGCTCGGCGGTGTAGACGCCGTGCGAGGTGCCCACGCCGATGGCGAGCGAGGTGCAGCCGGTGCGCTCGACGAACTCGCGGGCCTCGTCCGGGTCGGTGTAGGGGCTCTCGCCCTCGACCTCGACGTCGTCCTCCTTGCCGCCGACCTTGCCGAGCTCGGCCTCCACGGGCACGCCCATGGCGGCGCCGGCGTCGGCGACGAGCTTGGTGAGGGCGATGTTGTCCTCGAAGGTCTCGTGCGAGCCGTCGATCATGACGGAGGTGTAACCGGTGCGCAGGGCCTTCATGCAGCGATCGTAGCCGTCGCCGTGGTCGAGGTGCAGGGCCACGGGGACGCTCGTGCGCTCGGCGGCGGCCTTGACCATTCCGTAGAAGTAATCGAGGCCGGTCATCTTGATGGTGCCGGAGGTCGTCTGCATGATCACGGGGGACTTGGTCTCCTCCGCGGCGGCGAGGACCGCCATGACGAACTCGAGGTTCTCGACGTTGAAGGCGCCGACGGCGTAGTGGTTCCTCTGCGCGTCGAGCAGCATCTCCTTGGTGGTAACGAGCATCGGTTTCGCTCCCTCCTGCCGAACCCCCTCGGGGGGCGGCCATGCGGCGCCGCGTCCCTCTGACCGGCGCATTCGTTACCTGTATTGTACGAGATGGAGTGCGGCGGCGTTCCGTGCGCCATAAGCGGCTCCTCCCGGCATGGGAAAGGAAAGGAAAACCCCCTTCGGCCGCCTCCGCGCGCCCCGGGGCGAGGCCCCCGTCGCGACACAGGGCGACCCCCTGGCGAACGCATGGGTCATACGGTGCGGCCCCTCGATGAATGCGCGCACCACGCGGTGCGGCCCCTCGCCATGCTTTCGAATGGAAAGCATGCGAAAGCGGTTTGCTTGCCTGAAAGGAAACGAGCGAAAAGCAGAATCTACACAATTCCGCTCTCCCAGCCGGTCGCTGCCCCGTCCGCCGCGCGCCCCGGCGGCATCATACCGGTCTGCGGCCCCTGTCGCGGCCCTCCGTCCGCCGCACGTCCTGCAAGCCGGTCCCGCAGCCACGTCCCGACATCGGGAGCCGCCCTTCGGAGTGAACCCGTCGGCATCATCCCGGCATTCGGCTCCCGCTGCCACCCCATCGGCGGCATCCCGGCCTGCGCCCCGCCGCATGCCCGGTCGCATCATCCCTGCATGCAGTTCCGCATGCAGTTTCGCTGCTACCCGCCCCGCCGGCATCATCCCGACGCGCAATCCTTCCGCAATCATCCCGACATGCAACCCTTCCGCTGTAACATCGTTGGTATCACCCGGCCTGAATGCACGGAATCGCCGCCCATTTCGTGCATTTAGGCCGGGTGATACTGATGGTGTTACAGCATAAGCGGCGCTCGCGCGCCCCTCGGCGGCTTTCGGGAAGCGGAATGCGGACGAGAGGGACGACGGCGGTCCCGAAAAGCCGCCCAAAGCGCAGGCCACGCCCCGCAAGCCGAGCCCGCGGCCCGCCCTGAGATCGGGGGCCGCCCGTCAGAGCGGACCTGTCGAGCGCGGGCGGATTCCGAACCGAGGGCGCCCCGTCGGGCAGGTCATGTCCGCATGCGGCGCACCGCCTTCGATTCCTTTTGCAAAAGCAAAGGATTCGACTGTCGTTTGCTTGCCGTAAGGAAGTTTGGCGCACAATAGAATCTGCACAAAGGGCGGGACGACCACAGCCTCGAGCACCCTGCGTCCCCATGCGAAACCGAAAGGGGCCCGCCATGGCCGAGACCATCCCGCATTCGTTCGCCGAAGAACGCCGCACCGCCATCATGTCGATGCTCGACCGCACGGCCTCCGTGCAGGTTGCGGAGCTCGCACGGACGTTCAAGGTGTCGGCGGTCACCATCCGCGCCGACCTCGACGCCCTCGAGGCGGACGGCAAGCTGCGCCGCACGCACGGCGGCGCGGTCTCGTTGCACAAGACCCTGACCGTCTCCATCCAGGACAAGCGCGTGAACGTCAACGTCGCGGCCAAGCAGGCGATCGCGCGCGCCGCCATCGAGCTGGTCGAGGACGGGGACGCCCTGCTCGTCGATTCGGGCACGACGGCGCTCGAGTTCGTCCGCATGCTCAGCCAGCGCTCCGGGATCACCGTCATCACCGCCGACGTGACCATCGCCGACTTCATCGACGAGAGCCTGCCCGCGGTCGACGCGATCCTGCTCGGCGGCGCGCTGCGCAAGGGCCATCGGTACACGTACGGGCCCCTCACCATGCGCTCGCTGGAGATCATCCACGCCGACAAAGCGATCATCTGCCCGACCGCCATCGTGAGCGGCTGCGGCCTCATGACGAACTACGCCCAGATGGCCGAGGTCAAAAGCGGCATGATGAACGCCTCGCGGGAACGCATCGTGCTGGCGGACGCAAGCAAGCTCGACGGCCAGGGGCTGTTCCGGTTCGCCTCGATCGCCGACGTGGACACCGTCGTGGTGGACGCGGACCCCGACGGCGTCCTCTCGAACGAGATCGCCTCGCTGCCCGAGGCCTCGCCGCACCCGGCCCTCATCGTCGCATAGCAGCCGCGCCGCCCGCATGCGCCCGCGCGGGCGGCGCGACCGAACGCGCGGGGCGCCTCCGACCGGGACGTCCCGTCGGAGGCGCCCCGCCTCATGACCGTTTGCGCCCCGGCGCCCCTACAGCTCGGAGATCTCCACGGCGCCGTGGATCTCGTCCCAGCTCTCCATGACCAGGTGCCCGGTCTGCGGGTCCATGGCGTTCAGCGTGCCGCAGGTGTTGCCGCAGCGCAGGACCTCCTCCGCATCCGAACCGGCGGCGATGGCGTGGGCGAAGCCCGCGATCGTGGAGTCGCCCGAGCCGGTGGCGTTCACCGCGTCGATGCGCGGCGCACGGGCGCGCAGCGTGCGGCCGTCGTGGAAGGCGACCGAACCGGCGGCGCCCATGCTCACCACGACCCAGTCGATGCCCGCGAAGCGCTCGTCCGCAGCGAGGGTCGCGCGGAGCTCATCGAGGTCATCGGGGCTGAACGAGGTGCCCAGAAGCCCGTTGACCTCGGTCAGGTTGGGCTTCACGAGGGTCGGCTTGACATCGGAGGCGAGCGCGGCGTCGAGCGCGGCGCCCGAGGTGTCGAGCAGGACCGGCACGCCGGCCTCGCGCGCGATGCGGACCAGGTCGGCGTAGCATCCCGCCGGCACGCCCTTGGGCAGGGACCCCGACAGGGTCACGCACGAGGCGCCCGCCACCAGATCGCGGTAGTTGTCCATGAAGGCCCCGAGCTCCTCGGCGCTCACCGTGGGGCCGCTCTCCAGCAGCTCGGTCTGATTGCCGTCGTGCAGCAGCGCGATGCAGGTGCGGCTCTCCCCCGCGATGGGCGTGAAGCGGTGCGGGATGCCGTCGGCGTCCATCAGGTCGCCCAGGTAGGCACCCGAATGCCCGCCGAGCAGGCCGGTCGCCACGACGTCATCGCCCAGCTGGACGAGGACGCGGCTCACGTTCAGCCCCTTGCCACCGGCGGTCTTCGCCGCCGTCACGCGGTTGACGTCGTCGATCACGAGATGGTCGACCGTGTAGCGGGTATCGATCGAGGGGTTCATGGTGACGGTGAGAATCATGTGCATCCCTTTCTTTGGGCAGGTGACGGCCGCGGACGGGCCGGGGATCCCCGCGCGCGTCGTCCGGCGCTGCTGCAATTGTACCGTTGACGGGTTCGTACGCGGCGGCTCGGCCGCAGGCGGTCCGACCGCGCCCGCAAGCAAACGAAAGCGCCCTGGCCGGCCGCTGAGGCGGGAGCCCCGCCCAGCTCGACACCGACGCGGGCGCCCCGGCAAACCGGTCGCCGGCCGCGGGCGACCGC